>CAYJBA010000353.1:0-3145 GCA_964367865.1 uncultured Bacteriovoracaceae bacterium
CAACCCCAGAGGGGCGAGTAGGCGGATTTAGTCTCGCTTGGAATTGGCTGCCTATCTTGGCTGAGTTCAAACAGGGCCTAGAGCTTGAGCCAGTGACCGTGGATTTCAGCTCCCGCGATATTGCGATGTTTGCTCGATTTGCTCCTTCTCGAGATACTGCCAATAGTGAGTCAAGGGAGATCCCCTTGATACAAAACGGGTTGAAACTTCAGGACTGACGGAGTCTGTATTTAAACCTGTGAGTTCAAAGGGAAAATAGGTCGATTGAATTAAATGACTGCGCATTAAGGATTTGATATGAATTTTTCTTATAACTACCCGCCTTCAAGAGCGGAGCCGATCTTTGAAAATCAGGAAATTAAACTATTAGAAATAACTGAGCTTGCTCAGTTTCTGAGCTGCACAGAAAAACATATTAGAAATTTGGTTTTTAGACGTGAAATCCCATTTGTAAAGGTGGGCCGTCTTGTGCGGTTCAATGTAGGGGAAATTCGATCGTGGCTTCAAGAAAGGAGCCATAGATGAATATCCAGTTAATTAAGAGAAAAAAGGGTCATGTATACAAAGCCACTATTGGAAGCAGCAAGCATCGTAGGACAAGGAATTTTCTTCGAAAGCTTGATGCACAAACTTGGTTGGCGCGACAGTTAAGTAGTTTTAATGAAAAATCGAACGAAAGAGAGGTTCAGCCGGTTTCATTCCAGGAGCTGTTTCGGCTTTTCCAAACCGGTTACGCCGAAATTCAGCAGCAACCGGGAACTAGACAGAGAGAGGAAGAGATAACAAAGAAACATCTCCTTCCCTACTTTGGAGTTCGGGATGTAACAAAGTTTAAGAGCAAAGATATTCAACAATACCTTCACTTTGAACTTCGGCTTGGTAAAAGAAAGCCATCAACCATTAATAAGCACTTTCAGGTCATTCACAAGGTGTTTGCTTGGGCGATAAAAAATGGATTTATGGCATTCAACCCAGCAGTTGGAGTTACAAAACTGCCAACAAAGGACACCGTATATAGCCCTGACTACCGGTTTCTTGAAGGTAAAGACCTCGAAAACGCTTTGATAAAAGCTCGAGAAATTTATCCTAAAGAGTTTCCGGTAATCTTTACGGCGGTAAGTACGGGACTACGTCTCGGCGAGGTCTGCGCATTATTAAGGCGAGACCTCTTTGACTCGATAACAAATCCTGTACTAGCGGTGAGGCGAACCTATTGCGGCAAAAGCAAGCAGTTCAAAAACTCCACGAAAGGAGGAAAAGCCCGAATTGTTCCGATAGGCAATCAGCTATTGGCGGGCCTTAAAACGCTTGTGGTCGACAAAAGGGACAGTGATTTCATTTTCTTTGAAAATGAAAAAGAGGCGGCTGCTACTTGGAATAACATCCGGGTAAAATGGAAACGCGTTCAAAAAAAATGTGGAATAGAGCCTAGAAGTTTTCATGATCTACGCCACACTTATGCGACGCAGTTTCTCAGCCACGGTGGGAGTTCATTTGCTCTTCAGCGAATTCTGGGTCATTCCAGCGCGAAGATCACAGACAAGTACTCTCACTTCTCGCAAGCCTTGCTTGAATCGTCCCGCAATATCGTTCAGTACCCTGGATTGCCCTCTCAGACTCTTTAGAGATACACCCAAAATACACCCAGAAAATAAATACACGAATCCCTCCGTGTTTACGGATCGAAATTCGTTTTTACTTTCAAATAGTTATTTGGCGGGAGTGATGGGACTCGAACCCACGACCTTCGCCGTGACAGGGCGACGTTGTAACCAACTCAACTACACCCCCGCATATAAGACCGTCACAGCACAGAATTTGTAGACAGATTAAGTATTCTACACGGAGGACAATGTCAATGCCGTGAAACGGCCTAACCTAGGATAGGAAGGGATCTTTTCTTGTATTCTTCATCTAAGACGCGCTGCATCGTGCCTACAATGAGATCATAAATTTTTTGAATATTTTCTTCTTCACTCAAATGCGGATCCATCATCGACTGAGGGTCGATGGGGCGTAAAATACGAAACGTCATTTTGGCCGGCATCGGGATAAATATCGACGCAAAAGCGGCTGGAGCTAAGAGTAACGGAAAAAAAGTAAAAATCCCGGTTGCTACACACCAGGCAAAAAACAATCCGCGAAACGTAATGGGGAGCCCGTGCATTCTAAATTTTTCTTTAAGGCCCAGGGCCTCCGCGATTTCTTCTCCGCGGTGTAAAATGATGTAAGTCTCTTGGGCCCCACAACTCACGATCGGAACGATCGGAACTTGGGCCCGAAGCGCGAGCTTGATAAATCCTTTGCGCTGATAAAAATCCACTTTATGCCTAAGGCTATAGGGCCTGAACGATTCTTTCTCACCGCCCGGATAAACGAGAAGCGAGTAATCCCGCTGAAGCGCTTCGAACGCAATATCTGGGTCAGCCGGAATCGCGCCAATCTTCGGAATGATCCATCTAAAAAGCGGATTATTGAGCGCGATACTATGAGCGAGCCCCAGCGCGCGACGGTTATCTCCAAAACGCGTCCACCACGCGTAAAACATCATGAGCACTTCGAAGGTCAAAAGGCCGTTGTGGTTTCCAACATAAATCGCTTTTCCATCTGGAATATGGTCAAAGCCATGCACCTCGCAACGAAAATAATGCTTATAGAGCCCTTCTAAAAACGGGAGGACCTTCTTTGCGAAATCAGGATCAACGCGTGAGAGATCCCGAAATAATTTTCGTTTCTGCGCAGCTGTGACCATGGTGGTTCAGTCGTGTCCTCTTCATTTTCTTTTCGGAATGAGAGGCTGAAGTCTAAAAAAACACAGTGGATACTCAACGAACCGTCAATTATACGTCATCCGATGCGCCACCCCGCGCCCATTGGCCCGTGATCCGGCAAGTAAGGTACGCTTTGATAAAACTGTCGAGATCGCCGTCTAAAACCTTCTCAGCGCTTGAGACGACGTTTCCCGTGCGGTGGTCTTTGACCATCTTGTAGGGATGCAAGACATAAGATCGAATCTGAGATCCCCAGGCGATATCCTTTTTGCTGTCTTCGATCGTGGCCTGCTTTTTACGTTCTTCTTCTAAGTGGCGCTCATAAAGGCGCGAGCGCAAAACTTTCATCGCCAGATCTTTATTTTTAATTTGCG
>CAYJBA010000354.1:0-3141 GCA_964367865.1 uncultured Bacteriovoracaceae bacterium
TATTGGACATCACCTATCGCTTTTTTTGCATGCCAAATAGGTTAGCAGGGAATATGCCACCCGGGAAGTCTGGATGTCGCTAAACTTAGAAATCGCTATAAAAGAGAAACACACCGAGATATGTTTTCTTGAAACCTTAATACTAGAGTCTGAAAGAAACACTATGGGAAAGCATCCCCAAAATATGGATAAATGTCACACAATGAAAAACCCCGCTTCGACCGTGCAAAATGAAAAAGATCCAGTCTGTGAAATGACTGTCACGCCTCAAACGGCAGAAGGGGAGTCCGTCTTTAAAGGCGCAAAATATTATTTTTGTAGTCTCCACTGCAAGTCCGAGTTTGACCAACACCCCGATCAATATCTAATGGCGAAAAAAATAACGGAATTCAAGAGCATAGATATTGAATTTACTTGTCCGATGCATCCGCAAATTCTGCAAATAGGTCCTGGAAACTGCCCTATTTGTGGAATGTCTCTTGAGCCCGTTACAGTCACGTCCGGCGCGGAAGATGATTCCGAATTTAAGATGATGCTTAAGCGTTTTTGGGTAAGCGCTGCTTTAAGTGTTCCGCTTCTGTTTATTACGATGGGAGGACGCCATCTGATTCACTCGCAGGGTTTGCTCGAGCAACTTAAATGGTTTGAAGTTGTGCTTGCTTCGCCTGTCATCCTTTGGGGAGGGTGGCCTTTTTTTGAACGATTTTGGCAATCCCTCGTTAGCCGTAATTTAAATATGTTTACTCTCATTGGACTTGGCGTGGCTGTCGCGTTTGGGTACAGCGTTGTTGCAGTGCTCTTTCCTAGCCTTTTTCCGATCTCCATGCGGGATCCCATGACTGGCGAAGTAGGCCTTTATTTTGAGGCGTCTGCCGTGATTGTGACTTTGGTTCTCCTGGGACAGGTTCTTGAGCTTAAAGCCCGAGGTCAAACGAGCGCTGCAATCAAAGCTCTTTTAGGACTTCAACCCAAAACGGCCCGTCGAATTGGAGCTAACGGCGAAGAAGAAGACGTTGCGCTTGAACAGGTGGCGATAGGAGATCTGCTGAGAGTCAGGCCTGGAGAGAAAATACCCGTCGACGGAAAACTGGTGTCAGGCCTTTCATCGGTTGACGAATCGATGGTATCTGGCGAACCACTGCCTGTTGAAAAAACTGTAGGAAGCAAAGTCGTCGGTGCCACGATCAATGGTACCGGCATGTTTGTTATGACTGCGGAGAAAATAGGAAAAGACACCCTATTATCTCAGATCGTTCAGATGGTTGCTGAGGCACAGAGGTCGCGAGCGCCGATTCAAAAGCTTGTTGATCAGGTTAGCTCTTATTTTGTACCCACGGTTGTACTGGGCGCTTTGGTGACTGGGGTGGTTTGGGCAATAGCAGGTCCGGAGCCTCGGTTGGCCCATGCCATCGTCAATGCGGTTGCGGTCCTTATTATAGCGTGTCCGTGCGCATTGGGACTCGCAACTCCCATGTCAATTATGGTGGCGACAGGTCGGGGAGCGACGTTAGGCGTTCTTTTTAGAAATGCGGAGTCTATAGAACTCATGCGCAAAGTGAATACAATCGTTGTTGATAAAACGGGAACCCTTACCCTTGGAAAACCGAGACTGGTGACTGTCAAAAGCCTTGGAGCAATTTCCGAGAATGATCTTTTGACCATCACTGCAAGCCTAGAAAGAGTTAGCGAGCATCCGCTGGCCGCTGCTATTGTTGCAGGTGCAAAGGAAAGAAATAGCACCCTAAAGGAAGTAACTCAGTTTACCTCTGTAACAGGAAAGGGAATTCAAGCCTTCATAGAGGGTAGAGCAGTTGCTGTCGGAAATAAAGCGCTGATGTCTGAACTTGCAGTAGTAACTCAGCCCGTAGAAAAAGAGATGGATCTTCTTCGTGAGGAAGGGCAAACAGTGATGTTTGTCGCTGTTGATCGAAAACTTGTGGGGTATGTCGGAGTTATGGACCCTATTAAAGAAACAACAGTGGCTGCTATTAAAACGCTTCAGGGACTTGGAATTAAGATTGTGATGCTTACAGGTGATAATGCCAAAACAGCCCAGGCGGTTGCACGCAAAGTTGGCGTGGACCAAGTTTATGCTGATGTGTTACCGGGGCGAAAGGCAGAGATCGTTAAACAAATGCAAAAAGAGGGAAGATTTGTTGCAATGGCAGGAGACGGGATTAACGATGCACCGGCTCTTGCGCAGGCCCAAGTTGGAATTGCTATGGGCACTGGAACGGATGTGGCGATGAACTCCGCGGGGATTACACTCGTAAAAGGTGATTTGATTGGAATTGTGAGGGCTCGCGCTTTGAGTGTTGGAACTTTAAAAAATATTAAGCAAAATCTTTTCTTTGCATTTTTCTACAATGCACTGGGCGTGCCCATCGCAGGGGGGGTGCTTTATCCATTTTTTGGCATTTTATTAAGTCCCATTATCGCCGCTGCTGCGATGAGCTTGAGTTCTGTATCGGTCGTTGGAAATGCCCTGCGTTTAAAGAAAATGAAACTATGAACCTGGCAGTTTAAGGTCCTGATCGCCCCCCTTTTTAAAAGTGCGTTGTTCACTTACTTATGTTTAAATCGATCAGGGTGAGAGGAGTTGCAAGCCTCTGTCAGTAATGCAGCATCATTAATACGTTTAATGGTCGGAAAATCATCCAGCGAAACGTCGTTGCGAGCTGCATTGTAGCACTGTGGAATCAGAGCAAGATCTGCCATCGTAATTTGATTTCCAGTACTATAAGTTTTAGCGGTATGGACAACGACTTCTTCGTAGGCTTTGAGGCCATTTCTAATCCAAAACCGGTTCCATTTTTTTTGCTCATCTGGATCCAAAGAGTGATGTTGAGTCACATTTAGGTTTTGAATGGGCTGAGTCCCTGCATTGATCAGCTCAGATAACTGTCTAATACGCCCTCGCTCCAGGGCATCGCCCGGCAAAAGTTTAGGATGAGGATGGGTTTCATCAGCCCATTCGATGATCGCTAAGGATTCAGCCAGATACGGATACGGAGAGTTCAGTCCCACAAACTCCAGAACGGGAACATAACCCAAGGGATTACGTTTGAGATGCTCTGCCGATTGGGTCTCGTCATCTAAGAGATTGATTTTTATAAATTCGCATTAGATCGGAAGAGCACC
>CAYJBA010000355.1:0-3136 GCA_964367865.1 uncultured Bacteriovoracaceae bacterium
GATTGAAACGACGGTCCCCGAATGTAAAAAACCGCGGCACCAATAGCGATTGCCACGCCAATGCCAATGATTTTAATTTTTTTATTCACAAGCCCCCCATTTAACTTATTTTATATTAAGATTGAGGCCTTATGACACTAAAGTCAAAATAGTAACGCTGGAGGAATACTAATTTTTGAGGACGCCGGCCCTACAGCATTTTGGAATTTCGGCCGCAATAAGATCGATTGTTTTTCGAGCTTTATCAAAGAACTCCTCAGATGCCTCGACAAAAAATCTTTTGGGATGGCCCTCCCAGGCCTTTACGATGCGCTGATCAATCGCCTGTGCTTCTTGAACCGTTTCTACTCTCATTGGGTTGGTGTGGTTATACCCATTACTGACCGAAGGCGTTCTTAAATGAATCACAGCCGAATACCTTGCAAGCTCTTTATCGCGGGTGGTTCTGACTTCTCTCCAAAAGGACTCCTCGGAGTTCGGCCAGTAGGCTAGGGCATCAAGTGTTCCGCGGTCGCAAAGTACTATCGCAGACTGACCCTCTTCGCGCACCAAGGTCTCAAGTTCGTTCTCAACGTGAAAAATCGCTCTCTGCGCCGCTTTTTTTGCCGGGAGCGATTCCCTCCTGATAAATCCACCCGAAAAAACAATACTAGCAGCCTCGGGCAAAACCGTGACGTGTGGACAAAAGTACCGCCGCGCAAGCTCAAGTATCGCGGTTTTTCCAGCGCCAGGTCCGCCCGTTAATACAATATATTGAGCGCCGTGATCAGATTGCTCGCAATTGCATGTTCCTGGAGAGCGCGGCGTCATTAAAACTCTCTTTCTACTTAACGAACTCGAACGGCTTTAATTTCGTCGGCATTTTTCATATCCCAAAGGATTTGCCAGTACCGTTTAATTTCTAAATTTCCCGTATTTACGACGCCATCTACTGAGTGCTTAATCTCAATCGCGTCAATTTGTCCGGTTTCTAGTTTTTGAAATTCAAAATAAAACACCTCAGCCACATAAGATTCCAAAATAGGCGCGGTCCTAGGAAACTCAACAGAACGCGGAGCTCCAACTAAATAAATATCAAATAATCCTGGTATTACATCTCCCACCTCACCGTCGGAGGACTCTTCGGTTTCGATATGCGGCAATAGCGGATTACGAAATCCATGAAAGCTAAGTGCCGGACTTAAAACCCCTACGCTAGGTCCCTTTCTTTTAAGCTGATTGTAAACAGGCGCGAATCCGCTCTGAAAATCGGGAAATTCGAACTCAGTTCCCTGATAGGAGATATGAATCGTCTCACCACTTATATCCATTTTAAAGTGCTGCGCTACGTCTTCAAAAGTTCCTTGAATTTCCGCTGGGCCACGGCACCCCAATAAGCTTAGAAACAAAACCCCTACCCATATGCTTAAATTATTTTTCACGGAGCGCTCCTTTGTGTTCTCCACATCTGTTACCATGGCCTGATAATAGCGTCAGGTATTATTTTCGATTCGAACTCATTCACACGGTCAATATACTGCAGAGCGACTTCGTTTCATTTCATACGGATAGGAATATTAATCCCCCTATTTTTGAACGAACCCCCCAACAGGAGTATTATTGAATTGAGTCAACACCCCTGCATTTTAAAATGCAGCAACCCTGGAGATATTCATGGCAAAAAAAACAAAATTCGATTTAAGCCATCTTGTGCAATCTGGGCTCATCCGCGATGGCGAAAAGGTTTTCTTTGTGAGTGATCCAAATAAGTCGGGCGCAATTAAAAAACAGCCTAACGGCGATTTTAAATTAGACCTCGAGGGCGAGGCCCTTTCGATTCATGCAGCGGCTCAAAAATTTTTAGGCCAAGAACCCCCGACCCACGCCAGTCAATGGCTCCGCAATAATAATGGAAAAACTTTGTTTCAGCTTTGGCAAAGTCAGGTCGAAGAAGCCTACGACTGATTAGCACTCCTCTTTAGGCTCTTGCTAGCGGACGCGTCCCTTTCCAGATTCTAGTACAGACAGACTTTAGGAAGACCGTACATCGTGTACTTACGCGCTTATATTGCATCCTGCGACGCGCGAATCTTCCTAAAGTCTGTCTGTACTAGAATCTGGAAAGGGAGCAGGCGAAGCAAGAGCCTAAAGAGGAGTGCTAATCAGTCGTAAGCTTTTCGCCTGAGCCGCGCGAAAAACGAAAAAAATCATACTTCGTATATTGATGGTATTGTTTTGCACTGATGAGTTCATTTGCCAACATGTCCCCGAGGACTCGCCTCACTCTCCTTCGCTTGGCCTCGGGGAGATTTTTATTTTCAAATAAAGCGTATTGATATTTACGTGGCGATGGCAACATCAGGGCTATAAAGACGCCCTCCGCTGCGTTGATTTCAGTGGGTTTTTTATTAAAATAAAATTTTGCCGCCTCTGAAATTCCGAAAAGATCGCGCCCAAACTCCGCAATATTTAAATAAATTTCCAAAATTTGATTTTTATTAAATCGGCCCTCTATTCTACTGGTTAATAGGAGTTCTTTCGCTTTCCGTGTTAATTTTTTTTCGTTTTTTAAAAAAACATTTTTAGCTACTTGTTGACTAATAGTGCTGCCGCCATATTCGTATTTCTTTTTTCGAATATTTTCTGCAAGCGAGTTCATAATAGCGTCGAAGTCCACCCCTGAGTGGTCAAAAAAGGCAGAATCCTCGCTCATCACGATGGCGTAAATAAAGTCGCGACTTACATCTTTTAGGTCGACCCAATGGTGGGGCTGCTTTTTGTCTTCGAGTTTATAAAAAACAGAAAGTTCAGCTTGGTTTTTCAGTTTTCCAAAGTCCATTTTTTCAATCTCCGGAAGGGATCGGTAGAAAAAATAGACATAAAGCGAAAAGCCAAAGACAGTCAGGAGAAATCCAAATCCAATCGAAAAACAAACAGCCTGAAACACTCGGATCGGACTCAAGAGCAAAGCCCTAATCCGCTCGCCCACGGAGCCTAAAGAAACTGCGGTATTTTTGTCTTTTGCCATCTCTCAGTATTCCGCTCTAAGTGGTCAGAAGCCTTAGCTACTTTTCGGCAGAACTAGAGTTTTTATGAAGAACAAAATGCCAGGCCTTTTAGGCGGTTAGGGCACGGTCTCGGCTTCTGGGGTCTCCTC
>CAYJBA010000356.1:0-3129 GCA_964367865.1 uncultured Bacteriovoracaceae bacterium
AGAAAGTATTGAAGTTTATGATTCAAAATCACGTGCAAGTCCTGCAAAGGTTGGGTTAGGTCAAAAGATTTTTGAAATACTTTTGATTCCAAGGGTGCCTGGAAATTTAACTTTGCCCAGACTCGAATTTAGTTTTTTTGATCCTGCAAAAAAAATGTATATCACGAAATCTGTCGAACCGGTTTGGATTACAGTTAACGAGGGTAACCCTGGTAGTAATGCCATATCCTCTAAAAAAACTGATTCGCCCGTCACTGGCGTAGGTCCCAAAAGCGCAATTGATTCTGAAATGGTAAACGCTCTTAAGCCACCAGAGCCAGCAGGTGGGCTCGGGGGGCAACCTTTTTGGCGTTGGCTTTATCGAATCAGCGCTGCAGCCTTTTTGCTGCTTTTTGTCCTATTTTTGAAGGATTTGTTTATTAACCAAAAAATTAAATTTACGGACCGAGCCCGTTCTGAAGAAAAGGCATTGTCCAAGAGTTGGTCGCGGCTCAAAGGCAGATACAAAAAAGCAAAAAATGGCGCATCCTGGCAAGATGTCCATGCATCCTATGAGTTATTAACAGGTGCAATTTATGATGGAATAGACCGAGCGTTTCAATTGGGGTCCCGCTCATTGTCTAGAGCTCAGTTAAAAGAGATTTTGGTTGGCGAAAAGCGGCTATCAGTAGAAGTCTGGGCTAGACTCGAGAGGCTTCTCGAATACGGAGAAATGGTCCGATTTGCCAGCTCAGCAGGAGCAGTCTCTCAGGATGCCGCACGCACTGAGCTCGAAAAATGGGTTAATGAGGGAGAGCGATTGATTGGAGTTCTCTCAAAGGAAGCCGAGTCCCAACCCCCTGCTTGAACACTAAGGACTGACGTCTCTCTCTTGCTAACTTATTGAGTCCAATACTATTTGAGGAACGAACGTCGTGTTCTTCCGCGCTCATGTCGCATCCTGCGACGCGCGAATCCTCAAATAGTATTGGACTCAATAAGTTAGCAAGAGAGAGACGTAAGCCCGCTTGTTTCAAGAAGGAGGCTAGGACTGGGCTTCCTTCGAAGAATTTTGCGTGATATATATTTCACCAGGGGCTGACATTGAGATCACCCCTCAATTGAAAACCAGGAGGCAATCATGAACATGGGAACGAGTATAAACGCTCGATTTGAAGCAATCCGTGAAGTGAGCACGCGCACACCGCGCAAATTTGATCCCCCGCGGGATGAGCAGGGAAAGAGACTTCGAGTTTCAGAGTTCTACGGAGTTAATACCTTTGACATCCACAAGATGAAGGAAAAACTTCCTAAAGATGTTTATATTAAAATTGTTCAAACGATTGAGTCTGGAAAAAAATTAGATCGCGAAATCGCAAATACCGTCGCAAATGCAATTAAGGAATGGGCCCTTGCAAGAGGAGTTACCCATTTCTGTCATTGGTTTCAACCTCAAACAGGTGCCACCGCGGAGAAGCACGATGCGTTTCTCACGTTGGACGATAATAACCGCGGGATGGAAAAATTTTCTGGGTCTCAGCTCATTCAAAGTGAGCCCGATGCTTCGAGTTTTCCGTCCGGGGGCATGAGAACCACATTTGAAGCCAGAGGATACACGGCTTGGGATCCATCTAGCCCGGTATTTATTGTGGAGCACACGAACGGAAAAACGCTTTGTATTCCTTCTGTCTTTATTAGTTATCATGGTGCCGCACTAGATGAAAAGACCGGTCTTCTTCGAAGTATAGATCTTCTATCGCAAAAAGCCTGCGAGTTACTTTCATTGATTGGCTATACCGGAGTCAAGAGAGTGCTTCCCACCCTAGGTGTAGAGCAGGAGTATTTTTTAATAGATCGAGCCTTTTATAATTTAAGGCCAGATCTCATTATGACGGGCAGGACACTCATGGGTGGACAGCCCCCTAAGGGTCAGCAGCTCGAAGATCATTACTTCGGAAGCATTCCTTCTCGAGCTCAGGCTTTTATGAGTGAAATGGAAAACGAGCTTTTCAAAACCGGTGTCCCATTAAAAACTCGGCACAATGAAGTAGCTCCTAGTCAGTTTGAGTGCGCTCCAATATTCGAAGAAGCGAATATTGCCACGGACCACAACCAGCTCGTCATGGAAGTTTTGAGAAAAGTGGCTTTACGACATAATTTTGCGGTTCTACTTCACGAAAAGCCATTTGCAGGTGTTAACGGTAGCGGAAAGCACAATAACTGGTCGATGCAAATAACGGCAAGTGGGCCTGAACTTGACGGCGATAATCTTCTAGATCCAGGAAAAACTCCGCACCAGAATATTCGATTTCTACTCGTATTGGCAGGAATCCTGAAAGGTGTTCATAAGCACGCAGGCCTCCTGCGCGCTGCGATCGCATCTGCGGGAAACGATCACCGGTTGGGTGCAAATGAGGCCCCCCCAGCCATTATTTCGGTATTTTTAGGAGATATGCTGAATCGGATTTTAGACGAAATTGAAAAAGGCGCTGCTCAGGAGCAAAACCCCGAAGTTGCGGTATTAAAACTGGGAGTCAGCAAATTGCCCGAAGTTATGAAAGATAATACCGATCGAAACAGAACATCTCCTTTTGCATTTACTGGAAATAAATTCGAATTTCGCGCCGTAGGCTCGTCCGCATCAACAGCGTTTCCGATTACTATTCTCAACGCAGCCGTTGCTGATGCTTTTGCCGAGTTAACGGCAGCTTTAAAAACTAAAATAAAAGGGAGTCAGGGTATCGAAGCTGCAGTGCTTGAGATTGTCCGTGAAGCGATTAAGCAGACTCATGCCATACGTTTCGAAGGCAATAATTATAGTGAAGACTGGGTAAAAGAGGCTGCCAAGAGGGGATTACCTAATTTACGTAAAACCCCTGAGGCGCTGGCAGAAATGGTTAAGCCTGCATCGAAGGATATGCTTTCGAGACTGGGACTTTTTACTGAGGCTGAATTGGTATCTCGATTTCATGTTCGAACTGAAAGGTATCTAAAAAATCTTTTTATTGAGGTTGATACCTTAAAATCCATGGTCGAGACCCAGATCTTGCCTGCTTGCTACGCCTACCATGGTCAGCTAGCGGGAACTGTTGCTACGTGTAAATCCATAGGAGCCACAGCGCCTCAGTCAGATACGATGAATCGGCTTTC
>CAYJBA010000357.1:0-3123 GCA_964367865.1 uncultured Bacteriovoracaceae bacterium
AATCAAGAGACTTCCTGGAAAAAAGAGCGTGCGCCGCAAAACAAAAAATAAAGGAGCGGTCGCGGCAAAGAGACCCTCAAAAATTGGCGAAGGAAAAGGTTCGTTTGATCCTGTTCCGGGGGAACAAAGAGAACTCATTGCGCGACGCCTCAAAATTGTAGAAGAGCTTTTAAAAAAATATGGGCGAGCTTACGACTACCGAGTGTACACCGCCCACGAGTTAGAAATGATTATCAAAGATCTCGAATCGAACTTACCGGCTCCGGAGGGTGAAAAACGAATCGGACCTTTGCCGCCTCCTCAGTCTGCGCCAAATTCCTGGTCTCAAGAAAAGTCGTAATCTTTCATTGCCTTTTAAAAATTCTTGGCTTAGTTCATTGAGTCGGATCGGCTTGGTAGCTCAGTCGGTAGAGCAGCGCCCTGAAAAGGCGTGTGTCGGGAGTTCGATTCTCTCCCAAGCCACCACTTCTTTCTGGGCATCTCAAAAGCTCGGGCAGTCCTCGGACAATATAATAATCAATTTTTAAGACCCAACCCTGCGTCCTGCGGAACTCGTTTTGAGATGCCCAGAAAGAAGTGGTGGCTTGGGAGAGAATCGAGACTAGTGAACAATCAACGATCCCATGTACCCAGTCATTGAGCAGAGTTTTGTCCAAAGCAAAATATCTATTATAATTTGAGTCACGATTGATTGCTCCGGATACCTCAGCTTCGGCGCCGAAGCTCATTTTCGGCGCTCCACGCCATTTCGATTGCTAAAAACAAATAGTTTGGCCCTACCCAAACCTTCCGGAATTGATATATTCCCACGTCTCATCAATAGGTAGATGAAATTCTATGAGATTCAAAAAAATGCACCTTACATCAATAGCGCTGTTTGCTTTGAGCGTTTCAATTTCTGGGGCAAACCCATCAGGATCTGACCTAGGTCCCTGCCCCGATTCGGCACTGGGCGAAACCCAAAACGACTGCCCATGGGCCGCGATTACACGCGCGATACTGGCAGGCCAAAAAGAAGGAAAATCTGCGACTCCCTTTTTTTTAAAGCACGCCCCAATTCTGGTTCGGGACATTAAGATCGATTCGAAGAAAAAGCACCTCATTGACCTCTGGGGCGAGAGCATAAATTATGACGAATTTGCAAAGGCTCGAATTCTTGAGCCGATCATTTTAAAAACTTTGTACCGTTTCTTTTTAGGTACTGTTTTAGAGAATGTCCAGGACAAGCAAATTGTCCATGCGGGGGTCGAGCACACGTACGGCTATCTCTTAAGTAATCTCAAAACTGCATTTGGATATAAAAGAGCGCGCTGGGTTTCCGGGGATATTGAAAAAGGCTTTGATCTCCCTTCGGAAACTTTTGGACCTTCTCCGAAACCGGGGACTCTTCTTGGAAACATTTCTTTCTTCGCGGGGTCGATAGCCATGAGATACGATCCATCGGCCCTCGCTCTCGTAAAAAAAATAACGGAAATTCCCCATGAGCTGAGTGGGTTTAAATTTGAAAATCTGAAAATCACCCGAATTGAAGAAGCTGTAAAGATAGATAACCGTATCGTTCTTTTAAGAACTGACTTCGTGTCATTTCCTCATGGAAAAACGAAGAGCGAAAACTCTCACCTCCTCATTTATAGTGTTTCGAGCTCGGCTCAAATTCACCCGGTTTTGATCACCGCATTTCCAGTTCAAGAAGATTTCGTGGCCAAGAAAACCAACCCGAAAACGCTGGGCGAAAAGGTTCAAATCACAACTCAATACAACGCATTCGTTTCCGGATTGACCGGACTTCAAATCGAAGGCTCCCGAAAAATTCTAGAAAGCAAACCATGAAAAACAACCCAACGCCGATCATCACCACAAAGAACATCTCAAGGTCGTTTCGCTCTGTAAAAAAAGAAGAAGGATTTAGTGCGGCCGTAGGTCTCCTCTTTAAACCAAAATACTCGACGCACGACGCGCTTAAAAATGTATCGTTTGAAATTGAAAGTGGATCGTTTGTTGGCCTGATTGGGGCAAATGGTGCCGGAAAAACTACACTGCTCAAAATTTTAGCGGGCCTGATTCCACCCTCTTCTGGAGAAGCTCGGGTTTTGGGCTACGAACCCTTTAAGCGCCCAATCACTTTTCGAAAGCAAATCGCATTAGTGATGGGGCAAAAGGCCCAACTTTGGTGGGACCTTCCCGCAGTAGACGCCTTTGACCTTCTTCGTGCGATCTATGAAATTCCGACGCCAATGTACAAAGAGAGATTAAAAATGCTCTCCGAACTATTGGACGTCGGAAAGCATCTTAATACTCAAATCCGAAGGCTGTCGTTGGGCGAACGTATGAAGATGGAATTGATTGGTGCAATTCTCCATTGGCCGAAAGTTATTTTTTTGGACGAACCAACAATCGGTCTCGATGTTTTGGCCGCGCACAATCTTCGCGAATTTTTGCGCGTATTTAATGAGCGCGAAAAAGCGACGATCATCCTCACCAGCCATAATATGGATGATATCGAGAGGCTGTGCTCGCGCGTTCTTATTTTACGAGCCGGAGAAATGATTTATGACGGCAGACCCGCCGGACTCACGCGTGAGGGTGAACAACAACTTCGGGTGAGACTAAAAGAGAAACCCTCCATTGAAGAACTCACTGAGACCACAGGAGTTCCGGTTGGATCCATCTCAGTTATAAA
Source organism: uncultured Bacteriovoracaceae bacterium (assembly GCA_964367865.1). GTDB lineage: Bacteria > Bdellovibrionota > UBA1018 > UBA1018 > UBA1018 > CAYJBA01. Next base: position 2,681 of record CAYJBA010000357.1, read on the forward strand.
GGATGAAGAAGCCGAAGACGAAGGAGCTCCCCGTCCCATCCACTTTACCGTGATGAAAGATAAAATTGTTCCAGTTCTTCAGGGCCTCATGAGCCGCTATTCGATTATCGATATGGGAATCGAAGAGCAGAGTCTCGAGCGAGTCATTCAGAAAGTATATGAAGAAGAGAAAGCTCTAACGGAGAAACGTTCGTGAGACTTGCCTGGAGAATCGCGACTTTGAAAAACGGCTTTCAAGATGCGACAGCTTATCGCATCGAATTTTTATTCGAAATTTTGGGAGCAGCCTTTGTTCCAGCCGCGATTCAAATCACCCTTTGGTACGCGATGTTTAAAGTGGGAGGAGCAACCGAAGTACATGGCCAGACTTTTTTAGACCTTTTGAACTACACTATCACAAGCGTACTTTTTACACAGATTCGCGGCGGCGACTTAGATTTTGA
>CAYJBA010000358.1:0-3087 GCA_964367865.1 uncultured Bacteriovoracaceae bacterium
GTTGGACCTAAGATTGAGCTGCATTCTGGGCCTTTTTATTTCGAATACGGCTATGCTTTTCTCATGCAGAGAGCATTTACGGATAGAACCATTGCAAAGCAAAACGGCTCAGCGCACGTTTTTGGAATCGGAGTACGTTTTAGCTTAGGTGGCGTGGGCGGACGCGGCGGTACTAGCGGCCTATTTATTCAATCCGTATACAAGTATAGAATTCAAACCATCAAAACTCAGGATGGCGCACAGCTTTCTGAAGCCATTTCTCAAACAGATGGCTACCCGCTGTTTGGTTTAGGTTATAAATTTTAGGAGTGGTCCATGCGCGGTGTGAAAAATACTTTTCTCGCGATGAGCATCTCCCTCGTAGCACTTCTGATTTGGAGCGCCTGTGGAAGATCGCCGTCTCGGCTACTTAGACAAGGTCAGCTCCCTTTGACTGATTTTCCACTTTACCTCTCGGAGGGCGTTCCCGGAAGAGTTTGGAAATACAGTGCGGATGGATCACGATCACTTTTTGCCTCTGGCTTAAACGAGCCAAGAGGAGTGGCTACAGATCAGTGGGGAAATCTTTGGGTGGTCGAACAGGGAGCGGGTCGCGTACTCAAAATTAATATTGCATCTGGCGCAATCACTCCGGTGCTCTCCGGGCTACAACAACCCACTATTATTGCAATCGACAGTTTTGGCGAGGCCTATGTCACTCAGGAAATTCTAGGAAACATCCTTCGAGTTTCGGACAGTAAAATAATCGGTACATTTCCCGGCGGCCTGACCACAGGACTCGCTTTTGGAATCAATGATACGATTCTAGTTGCTGATTTCAATAATGACAAAATTTACTGGGGGGCCTCACCCACTTCGACGTCCGCAGCCGTAGTTGATCCAGTTAATGTTGTCGTCGACCAATCTGGGCGGATCTACGTTGCAGAAGGCGCTGCAGCTAATGCCAGGGTTTATAGATACCAACAGGATAACCCTTCCGTAAAAGTAACCGTAGCGGATCTTCTTCAGGGCCCTCAAGGTATTGCTATTGACCCCGCACAAAACATTTACGTCATGGAAACAGGAACCAATCGCATTGTACTTGTAACTTATGATGGGCAAATTTTTCAGTGGGTGAGCGGGATAGTGGACGGACAATACTTGGCGTTTACCCAATATTGATCTTTGGTGCTCACGGAGGGACTCGAACCCCCACACCTTTTGGGCACTGGCTTCTAAGGCCAGCGTGTCTACCAATTCCACCACGTGAGCGTAATTTCTGATTAACGGTTAAAATGAGCGTTGTAAACAGCTTTTACGCGGCAGATGCGGGTCCTGTTTTGCCCCCGCCGTCTTGCTTAAATTTCTTAATTTCTAACTGGGCGCGAGTGAGCTCAATCTTGAGACGCTCGTTTTCACGATCTATTTCGTCTAACTTAAGCTGGAGCTTATCCGTTTCCCGCTTGCTCGCAATGACCTGTTTGGTGCTCAATTCGACCTTCTTACGCATTTCGTCGGTTGTTGCGTTGCTTGCGGTCTTTTCACGCTTCGTTTGGTTAAAGCGCTCCATAATCTGAATATTTGTCTTCTTGTATTCTTCGACCTGCTTTTGCATGCGCTCGTTTTGCGCAACTAAACTCGCAATTTCGCTGCCCGCACTTGAGCGTTTGGTTGATGCCAACTGCACGGACGCCAATTGACCTCTCAGATCCTCAATTCGATCAGTCAGTCTCTGATTTTCGTCGCGCGAGAGGGTGAGCATTTTCTGGGACATCTCGTGCTTCTGTTTAAAGTGTCCATCCACATCCGAAGCTGCAGCGTTCTTTAACTTATCAAGTTGAAACGAAAGTTGCGAAATCTGATCTTTGAGTTTCTCTTGAGCGTGCGTCTTTTGCTTAAGAGTTTCGTCTCGACGGCGTAGCTCTTCTTTTATGCTTTGTTCAGCGCGCCGAAACTCCATTTCACGCGCTTTATACGAAGTCTGAAGTGTACGAGCTGTTTCATTTAACATAGCTTTTTCTTTAACCAGTTCAGAAATCAAATTACTAACCCAGCGTTTTGTTTTCTTATCTGCAATTTGATCATGAACAGCCGTCACTTCTGATTTTGCCTTACTGATTACGCGGTCTAATCCGCCCGTCTGAATCTCCTCCACGAGCTTTTCAGTTGGGACCACTACATCCTCGACTAGAGCAGGCGTAGTGGGTGCGGCCGGTTTTTGAGTATTTACATGATAGGGTTTCGCTTCGCTTATCTGTGATTGTAGTACAAATGTTTCAGGTTCTGACTCAATCTCCTCTGACTCGGCGGTTCGAAATGGCCATATTTTTTTAAGCCAACCTTTGCTCTTACTGGAACTAGCGCTTCGCGCAAGCAATTCTCGACTATTTTCTGGTTCGACTTCTGAGTTACTCTCAGAGTCACCTGCGGGAACCAGTACTGAGAGCTGATTGGGGGATACGGCTTTCCCGACGGCACTCTGACTAGATTTTAATAATGAACTGTCCAGACTCTGCGAAGGATCAGAGTTTAAATATTCGTAATCTCCTTTTTGCTCATTACTCTTTCTTGCCTGCAGACTTGCCATGAGCTTACTTCCACTTTGATTAACGTTAGAAGCGCTCCTGGTGCCTGACAATACGATATCTGTCTCCTGGTCAAACCCTGGTGTTGAGGCCGGATTTAAGCCTTTTGCCAACTTCAATCTTCTTATTTCATTTTCTAACTCGTTGATTCGATCTTTATAGGTAGCTATAATTTTATATAACTTTTGTTTTTCACCTTCCTGAGATTTATGTTCAGAATCGGATGAACCGCCCGAGTGGATATTAATTTCTCGATCCTCAGAAGCGGACCCCTCTCCGCCTTGAATGACATTAAATCCGCGCCCAGAGGATTCCTTATCCCCTAAAATTCGCTTATTGGTATGATCTACTTCTTCTTCATTGCCTTTTATACGGCTTTCCGACAGCTCTCTCTCGCCCTCCCCTTGAAATCGGTCTTCGGATTGCTGATTTTCTTTACTGCCTTTGATGCGAGCACTGGATTTCTCCTCCTTGGTACCCTTGACGTTCTCCACACGCTGCTCAACCTGCCTTACAGAACGAG
>CAYJBA010000359.1:0-3072 GCA_964367865.1 uncultured Bacteriovoracaceae bacterium
ACCCTTCGATTCCAAGTGCTAGAGAAGTTTGGCCAGATATGATTCGTGAAGCAAAATTTCAGATTGATATTGCCCAGATGTATGTAGCTTCTAAGTCCGGCGAAGCAATCGAACCCGTAATTGAAGAATTAAGAGCCGCAAGCAAGCGTGGCGTTCGCATCCGCATGTTGCTCAGCAAAAACATGTGGGACTCGGATCCCAATACACTTAAAAGTCTACAGAGCGTTCCAGGTATTGAGATTAGGCCCTTGGATTTATCGAAACTTACGGGTGGAATTCTTCATGCCAAATACTGGGTGATTGACCAGAGCGATATTTTTGTTGGCAGCCAGAACTTTGATTGGCGCTCGTTGACGCAAATCTTGGAGCTTGGTGTCAAAATTCATGACGAAAAATTAGCGTCCGAACTTGAATTGATCTTTCAATCCGATTGGAAAATTTCACAAACTGATCAACTGCCCGCCGAGGCCAAGCCCGCTTTGCCGATAGGTAAGCCAGAATCCATTGAGCTTTCAGCTAGTCCCCAGAAGTTAAATCCGTCGGGTGTAAAGTCAGCACTTGCAGAGTTGCTCAAACTCATCGACTTAGCCAAAACCACTATTCATATCCAGCTCTTGGATTACGGAACTAGCGGTAAGGGGGGGCAGTGGCAGGAGTTAGAGAGTGCGTTGATTCGGGCCGGCGAGCGCGGAGTTCAAGTCGAAATGATTGTCTCTCATTGGAACGCCTCCGCAAATGCAGCGCTTAATAGTCTTAAAACATTGGCTCGGGCGAAAAATTTAGTAGTAAAAATAGCAACGCTACCGCTGGCGAGTCAGGGCCCTATTCCGTACGCGCGCGTGATTCATAGCAAGTTTATGACAGTGGACGGGCAGACGCTTTGGCTTGGAACAAGTAATTGGTCTCGTGGATATTTTTACGAGACACGTGGGGTTGAGCTCATTTTCAGATCCAAAGAACTGACCAATACTGCTGAGAGACTTTTTTCGCGCTTAAAGGATAGTGCTTACCTTGAAAGAGTAAACGATCAGACGCCGGTACGGCCGAGGTAGCTTAAGTCGAAAAAATCTCCGCGGAACCACGACGACGGACGATATAAAATCCATAATATAAAACGATAGCGCCTATTGGAAATAAAACGGCGCCCCAAACAATGAGTCCAAGTAAACATTGAGTTGTCTCGTTCGTCCATCCAGTTAAAAACAACTGCCTGGGTGCTTGAAGTAGGATTTGAAAGGGAGAAAGTAAATTGGAAAATTTTTGTGCAAGAGCCGGCAGGAGTTGTTGTGGAAAATAGGCTCCGCCCAAGATCGTTCCTACCATTGTAATGAGTGTGAGCGCTCCTTGGCCTCGTCCGAAAATTAAGAAAAATCCGGCAGCGATCATTCCGATTCCGGCAAAGGCAGCAAGTGCCGCTCCTTGAATCACAAGCCATCCCATAAAAGCAGGTAGGGTGACGTGAAAATTGAAAACAAGAGCCGCAAGGACAAGCGTTAAAGTGGCTCGCACTGTTTCTCTGGGGATACCGGTCACGGAAAGTCCCACAAAGAGGGATACGGGATGAGGTGAAAGGAGTAAAAGCTCGTCGAGAGTACCTTCTTCTCTTGAGAGTCGTGTAAATTCGAGCACGGCGTTCATGAGCGAAAGCGGTATAATCAAAGTAACTTCGCTTAAAATAATATAGCTGAAATAATTGGGTGCTAACCCATTTAGGTATTCCGAAATTCCAGCGGTGCCAAAAGCTCTTGACGTATACCAATAAACAGTGAGGCTTAACAGGAGACCCGTGGCCTCGCCTATGAGTGCGTACGCGCTTGGGTAGCGTCTGCGCCAATCCTCTTGAGTGAACAGAAAGAACGTTTGAAAAATAGAACTCATTCTATTTAATTATAGGTTCTATGGTAAACTCAAGGCAATGAATTCGGCGCTTCTACGAATCGAATATCTGGGTCGTGATTTTGGATATCGAAAGGTCTTTGATTCGGGAATCATAGAAGTAAACTCACCGCGTTGGATTGCTCTTTGTGGACCAAACGGCTCCGGTAAAACCACATTAATTCGAATTTTGTCCACCCTTTGTCTTCCGACCGCGGGGGATGCGAAAATTTTAGGGTATTCAGTGGTTAAACAAAGCGAAAAGATAAAGCCCCTCATTGGAGCCTCACTCGTGGGCGAAGGGGGCTTTTTTAAAAAATTAACGGGTCACGAAAACCTTAAAATTTTCGGCGGGTTAAGAGCGGTATCTTCAAAGGATTTGGAAAGCCAGATCGAGCGCTGGATGCAAGTGCTTCCGATCCGAGAGACCTTGGATCGACCCTACGGACTGGCTTCATCGGGTCAAAAGCAGGCACTCCATCTCGTTCGGGCCTTTATCCATAGCCCAAAGATCGTGTTTTTAGATGAGCCTACCCGAAGTCTCGATACTTTGAGCGCCGATCGCTTTTTGTCCGAATGCCGAAGACTTGCTAAGAACACTTTAGTGATATCATCCACCCATCGGGCGGCTGAAAAATCCATGACTCCTTATAGTTGGGTCATTGAAAAACAGTTCTTGTCCTCGCTCGTCAAAAAAGTGGTTTCCCCACATAGCGATTCCAGGGTATGGGTTTCACCTGAATCTATATGAAAACCTTTATTCTTGGGCTTGTATTTGTATTCTTATCTATTTTTGCCGTGGGGTTTGGCTTTATCTTCTATGGCCGCACTTTGCCCGAAGCACATCATGCAGAATTGATTCTGGATCTCCATGCGACTCCAAACCGCATTTGGACCCTAATCACGGACTACTCGAAAATGCCTGAGTGGCTTTCCGAAGTAAAAAAAGTCGAGGAAGAAAAAACCACCGATGGCAAGACCATTACATGGATGACGGATTCGCATCGTCAGCGATTGCCGTTTGTAACGGAGGAAATAATTCCAGAAAAACGACTGGTTAGAAAAATTTTAGAACAACAAAGTTTTTTTGGTGGGACGTGGACCTTTGAGCTCGAGCCTTTATCACACACGGTCACTCGATTTACAATTAAAGAAGACGGATTTATTCGCCCCCCCCTTTTTAGGGTCATGAAGATC
>CAYJBA010000360.1:0-1398 GCA_964367865.1 uncultured Bacteriovoracaceae bacterium
CAAGACTCGAGGGGGCGCTTAATTTATCTATTCCATAAACAAAGTGGGAATAAGAACTCCCTATTTTTGGGCTACGGAGGCGTTCAATACCATCTACTATATGCTGACCTGTAAGGGTTACTCCATCGGACCATTTGATTTCTGGACGCAATTTAAAGTTCCAAGTTTTTTCATCAGGACTTTTTTTATAACTCTGAACCAGATCGGCAACCGCACTACCCGACTCATCTACGCGAAACAATCCACGCATCGTATTGAGCGTGACTAAGATCGGAGTGTCGCCATAGGTCCAATCGAGCGTGCTGGGTTCGAAATTGAGTCGAAAATTAAAGGAGCCGGAATCGGCAGAGCCATAAGTAGAAAGCCCCAAATAGACTAAGACCAAAACTAGACTGAGTATTACTGGCCTCACCTGGGTTTTTACAGACATGTCCTAGTTGTCGCATGGCTAAAAGGGCGGTGCAAGTTGTCACCGGTGACTAATGTACCAAGTCAAAAACTGACCACCGCGCGCCAGTAAAATGCCGATTTATGAGCAAATGAGGGGTTCTCCGGGAGCTGCGCCCCTTGCGGATCTCTGGCACAGGGGGTGCACTACTTAGGAGTTGGATACCGGCTGCAACAGCGAAGCTGTACGTAAGTCCTGGAGGCAGCCGGGAGTCATCACAACTTACCTTGTCTATTTTTCAAGCTCGCCCACCCTTACGACCGCTGGCTCCCGAAAGGGGGCCAGCCGGAATCCTATTTTTAACTAGATCCCCTCTTTGAATATCCTCGTTTACGCCCACAGCCCTGCGCCCCGGGCGCTCAGGTTCGCAGAGCAAAACCTCGGCGGGTCCGGACCTTTGCCCGTGAGCTCTAAGCGGATCACTTACGACGCGCTTAAGGCTTGAGTCAGGCAAGCTGGGCCGCGCGTCTTTTGAGCTTAACCAAAGATACGAGAACTTGACCCACTGTCGCTCGGAGCCGAGCGCTTTAGAAATCCTTTTAAACCAGTGACCTGGAATATCCGCGCGCACTGAAAAATGGCACCAATCTCGACCTTCGCCTAAGGGACATATCCCTGCATGGAGACATGGCCCCCAAAACGCCCTGCCCGAGGGCTCAATTAACTCTCGATCGATCAGTAATTGGCGGAGCGACGCTAAGATCTGCGCTGAGCGTTTTGTGGCGGGCTCCAAAAATAAAATTCCTCCGCCTGCCGAAGCTTCGATCACTTGCGAAAGCAATCGCTCATCCGCTGCTTGAGGCGCTTCATTTAAAACGTGTCCGAAAAAAATGAGGGAGTAGGGGCCTTTGAGTGTTTTGCAAGCTTGCTGCCAGGATTTGATAATGGGATTAACCCGAATTTTTCCACGCAACTTTGGAAAACTCTAGATCGGAAGAGCACACGTCTGA
>CAYJBA010000360.1:1408-3056 GCA_964367865.1 uncultured Bacteriovoracaceae bacterium
GCAGCCGTCCTCCATTACTTCGCGATTGGAGTCATACCATTCGAATTCGAGAATCGGCATGTCTTCGCGGTAATTGGCGAGGATGTATTGGACGAGCGCGATGGATGCTGTGCCCGGGCCTGCGCCGAGGTCCGCTACGCGAAGAACTCCTGTTTTTTGGGAATGTTTAAGCGCGGCTTCGATTGCCTGATGGTGGAGAGAAAATACGGTAATGAACTTTGCCGCCTGGAGCGGGAGAAAATAAAGGAGGTACCCGGATCTAAATCTCGGATGCGCAAAATAATCGGGTAGGCGGCCGGGGCGTTGCTCCGTAAAAAGTTCAGAAAGTTCACCGACCCCTTTGAAAAAAAATTGCGAGTCCTTCTCCTCGAAAGGTTTACCTTTCCAGCTTTCGCGCGGGCTGTATTTATTTTTCACCCAGTTCGGAACGGTCTCATCAAAGAGCCAAGTCCAAGAGGGTGGAAACGGCATTCCGGGCCGTGGGCGGTGATAGTCCCGGGCGGGCTTCTTCTGTGTCATGATGCGTTATGTAGCGCGGGAGGGGGTGAAAGTAAAGGTGGAAGGAGACAACCGAGTGATTCTATCCAAGCTGTCGCGAAACAGGTTATTCAAACCCAATCGCCTGCCTGATGATTTCCTTTGATCCTCGAACTCGCTCTATTGCAGTGGCCGACCCGCCTTGGATCCAAATGCTTGGACGGCCTAAAATATCGCCGCCAAATGTTTCGTAAAGTGCGCGAGATTTCGAACTTTCTTTTCGGATATCCATGAGTTTCTTGGCGACATGATCCTCGATCTTTTTAAAATCCTCGGCTAAATCCCGCATATTTAGTGCCTGAATCATGTTGTCGGTTGAGCTCAGTTCTTTAATTTTTTCATTGCTGAGTGGAACTCCATATCCCAAAGTGCCTTGGCCTTGAAACGCCTGATTTTCTTGAAAGATTTTCATGACCTGTTCGACTTTAGATTCGATATTAATATCCAGTTCTTTTTCGGTCGCCTTTTTAATTTCTGGATTTTCATTCAGCGTTTGAAGAAACCTCAAAGACTCGGAGCTGTATCTGGCTTTTTGATATCGCATGATTTCGTCTTCGAGGATAAAAAATTGTGCAGGAGTCGTAAGCGGCGCAAGCCGCCCTTGGCTGTCTTGAATGTCCATGAGGTCTGAGTACAAAGCTAGACGCTGGTTTGCAGACGTGCTCCTAATGTAATGGTTTAAATTCATGCAGTCTCGATCCAAAAAAGATTTCACATTTGATTTTTTTGCAAATTGTTGAATTTCGTTAAAGGCCTCGAGCTGCATTTTTCCATAGGCTTTAAACACGTAGCCAGGCTCATTAGATTTCTCGAACGCTTTATCTAGTAATCCGGTTTTAGCTAAATCGTCATAAAGACCGGTTGGTGAGAACGAAGTAAGTTTCTCTACGACTGGATTGGATACCACCCCCTTTAAAAAGTCTTTCGCCTCGGTTGAACAATTATTGGTCAAAAATTTGTAGTCGCCGGCATAGGACCAAAGGGTTTCTTTAACGTGATCTAAAAAATCAGTTTTCTCGCGATCGGTTAGTTTAAGGGGAATGCTCTTGAGATTACGCCCTTCTTTGCGGTTATATTCTTCGATGACTGAGGACAGTGGCATGAGATACAT
>CAYJBA010000361.1:0-3026 GCA_964367865.1 uncultured Bacteriovoracaceae bacterium
GTTGGATCCGGGCTTGCGATGGGTCCAGCCCTCGTGCAGGCTGAGTCAAACATCGAATAGTACCCGCTATTAAAACCGCTTGAGGGAATATAAACGCTTGCGGCATGTCCGATTCCTGTTTGTGGCGGCGCTTGGGTTGTGCTGTCAATCGAATTTCCAAAAGTTCTGACTTGAGTCCAGGTATAACAAACGGTCGGAATAGTAACAGCCGTTTTACGAACTGCTCTCCAAGCATCTGGCACGGAGTAAGATCTTCCGTCGTAATAAGTGAGTGACTGAGTCAGAGCAGTTCCGTTTTTGTCATAGCCTCCTACCAGGATGAGCTGACTAGTAACGGTATCGAATCCTAAACTGTGCCCAAAGCGCGGCGTCGGAACAAGTGAGCCTGCGCAAGCTGGAATAGCAGTCCAGATGCCCTCAGTGTCCATCGGATTACTCCTCCCATTGGGCGGAACTTTTTGATTGGTTCCGACGGGCGGAGTATATTCGTAAATAAAAGATGGATCATCCGGCAGATCTGCGGCGAGAGTCGAACTGTTTGCGTTGTCGGTCACTGCTGGGGAAATCGCCGTAGCCGGAATTCTACCTTTGAGCCCGCCAACTAATACGATGCGATCGTTTACGGGGTCATAGACTCCGGCACCTAAAAAAGTGGAAATTCTGGCCGAGAAAAGATCAGGCGGAACCGTAATCAAACCAGGATTTGCGTTGGCATCCGACGTTGCAATGGACCAAGCCTGTGGAGATTTTCTGATCCAACGGCCTACATAGCCGCTACTTGGACTTTGTGAATTAGGATTGGTATCCGTGTCAAACGCATCACAGCTTGCGTCGTCATAAGTAACACTGGGCGCGGGGGGTTGTGCTACGATAGGTTGCCCATTCTGACTTACAATTGTGCCAGCTCCATTGTCAAAAAATGGTTTTTCGCCTGTACTCCCTGCGCAAAATTTATGAACTTTATCGATCGCATAAAATTTTCCATCTTTAGTTCGGCCACCGAAGAGGTAGACCTCTGGAATTTTGAGAGGCTTAATCGCGCTTTGAGCGCCGACCGTAGTTTTTGGCATGGTTCGAGTCACCATAATTGCACCCGACAGCGGGGGAGGGCTAAGTTCGTTTAAGGTACCAGGATTAGTCGCGCTATAGGCTTGCCTTGCTTCAGTTTCTCCAAGTGTCGTGAGTTGGTTTGCGGCAAGTCCAAGTGGTGCTGCGGCATTGTAACCCTTTCCTAAAAGCGTAACCCGATTCCAGGAGTTGTTCACGTAATCAAACATGTAGGTGTCGCCTAATGTGGGAGCAACAAACGAACCTGAGGCAACTTCTGCAGAGTGCATTCCGGTTTCTCCACCAAAGAGCACGGCGCGATGGGCAGTCGCATTTGTAGATGGAATATAATAATCCACCGTAGTCATAGCGGCCAGCTTTCTAGGTGGAAGTTCCTCGGCTCTTTGCCAGTGTCCGCGTCCACCGTTACCCGTGGGATCAAACATCCAACGATCCACGATGGGATTAATCCCGTCGGTGGTTCCACCTTCCATAAAAATTCCATACGAACAGGGAGAGGCTCCCGTGCAAGTCTGGGTTCCACTAGCGGTGGTGATCGTGCCACCTGGGTTTTTATTATAGTAGTTTACTTCTGCCATCTTGTGAGAGCGCCTGGCGGGTGGGCAGGTTGGATAGCAGGTGAGACCTCCCGCGACGTTGAGTTGTTTCCACGCAAATTGGCAGGCGCCTGTGATGCCGCAGGTGTTTCCGGTGATCGAAAGTTCCCAAGTATCGGGGCTTGTGTACGCGGCAGTGGGAGCGTAACCTCCGAATAGATAAAATTTTCGAGTTACGTGGCTGTAAACTAACTGTGCATGACCCGCGACATTGGGATTGGGGGCCGCAGGAGTGTAGTTGGCCCAAGTGGGAACAGGTGCTACAAGATTTCCCCCGTTGTTGTAAAGATAGTAAATAACAGTATCGGTAGCAGTGGCGGCTGCACTCATTCCGCCCCAGGCTACAATAACCGGGTTTCCACTCGGATCTTCGCCGCGGGCGACTGCCATTCCTGCGCGAGCGGGTGGTGCTCCCGTAAATGCAAATGTTGTGAGGGAGCCTACGGCTGGCTCCGCTGCGGGGAGCGCACTCGCCGAGTCAGGATCAGCCGAAAATCGCCAGTAGCGTCCAGCATTGGCGAAAGAAGTACAAACAGCTGCAGGATCGCTTAAATATTTTTTACAATCAGCTCCGCCAAAGTAAACAAGGTCATTGAGCTGAGAGTTAAAGCCATTAACAAGAGTTGAACCGCCGTACCAAGGCACAGGGCCGGCTCCGCCAGTAAACTGAGTCCAAAGAGTCGGAGTATTTTTTGCAGCATTGATATCGTTTATATTTGGGTTTCCACCATAATTAGAACTGTAGTTTTGGGATGGGTTTCCAGCAAAGACGCCTTTTGCTCCCATTTTATAATTGAGCATGAGTGCGCCGTCTTGAGCGGGAACTGTAGTGTCGAGGGCAGAATTAAATCCACCGGCACTCGCTAAAAAGCCTGCGCCGTAATAAAGTCCTACTGATGCGACGTTATTGCGAAGCGCCGCGAATCCGAAATTTATTGCGAGCGTTGGAGTTACTGAACCGTTGTAACCCGGACCAAAGAGGCTTAAGCGATTATTTGTTGCAATCAGTGCATCGGAGTTTGACAAAAATTGGGTGTGGTAACTATCCATCCACTGACTTAATGCCTTAGCCGCGGGATTGGCAGGGTCTGTGGGATGAGATACTGCTCCTAGCGCTGAGGGCGCTCTCACTTGCGTGTCTACAAACTCTGGCCCAAATGTCGGATTAAATTTATGCGAATCTGCAAGGACACTGGCCGAACCTACTCCTCCAACTGTTATCAGCCGGTCGGTTAAGTCCACGCTAGTCGTACTGAGATTGGCCGGGTCGATAGGAACAATAAGTCCATCAGTGGACATTCGAGTCACGCTCATGCCTTGAGCTGGCGCGTATCCATAGAGCATCCTGGCTCCCACGGGTTT
>CAYJBA010000362.1:0-3016 GCA_964367865.1 uncultured Bacteriovoracaceae bacterium
AAAATGGGCGGTGGGAATCCTTTTAACGCATTGTTTGGCAAAGCTTGCTAAACAAAAAGTTCCCACCCTGATTTTTCACACAGATGCCGTGCAAGCCTTTTGTAAAGTTAAGCAACCTACTGCCTCGAGCGAAATAGATTTGGTGTCTGTTTCTGCTCATAAAATCCAAGGACCCAAAGGCGTAGGCGCACTCATAGTCTTGAACAAGAAATTACTAAAACAAGGAATCCGCCCCCTGATCTGGGGTGGCGAGCAAGAAGGCGGTTTTCGTTCTGGGACCCAAAGCCCCGGACTCATTTCTGGGTTTCACATTGCTGCGAAAAGCTGCCTCGAAAAAATAGAAGCGACCCGTAACCAAATCAGCTCGCTAAGAGATCGGTTTCGCACCCTTCTGACTGAAAAATCTTTGCTCTCTGGACCTAAGAGCAAAGTCCGGTGGAACTCGCCTTCTGACGCTGTTCCGCACATCGTCAGCCTCAGCGTTCCGGGCTACCCCTCAGGTCCGCTCGCTAAGCTTCTTGAAGAGCGGGGATGTTTGGTATCGACTGGGTCCGCGTGCAGTTCTCACAAAATGGAGCCAGATCCTGTTTTGAGTTCCATGGGGTTGCCCCCCGAGATTAGCCAGTCCGCAATTCGAATTAGTTTCTCCTCTGAAAACACACCTCAAGATGTCGACACATTAGCGCAGGCTCTCGACGAGTCCATTCGCCTCATGACTGATCTCTTGGGCGGCAGAGGCCGGTAATCATGGAATTAGTAGTACCTCACGAAAGAGCCATCCTCCTTCGCTATAACGAAATTGCGCTCAAAGGGGATAACCGTGGATGGTTTGAAGAAAAGCTCGCTCTCAATGCCCGCAAAATGCTCAAGCGTCATTTAGGCAATGAGTCTTTGGTTTCGGTATCGCGCAAATATGGACGAGTGATCATCAATACAGATTGGAATTTGGATACCCAGGCCGCGTTGTCTCATCTTTTTGGAGTTTCGAGTTTTAGCCCGATGCGAGCAGTCCCTACAAACCACGAAAGTTTAAAACAAGGTGTCGTCGAAGAAGTGGAGCGCTATATCAAGACCTGGGGGTCACCCGCTAGCTTTCGAGTCATGACTCGTAGGACTGAAAAAGCTTTGCCTGAAACTTCGATGCAAATCGACTCTGCAATCGGCGGAGCGATTCAAAAGGCTTTTCCAAGTTTAAAGGTAAATCTCAACTCACCGGCTTGGACCGTCGGAATCGAAGTCAGAAATGAAAAATCTTATATTTGGACTGAAAAGGTCGAAGGCGCAGCCGGCCTTCCTGTCGGAACCAATGGCTCGGTCTTGGCGCTCATGTCAGGGGGCCTAGATTCCCCAGTGGCTGCGATCAAAGCGCTCAAGCGCGGGTCTCCTGTTTCTTTTATTCATTTTTATGGCGCGCCTTTCGTGGGGCCTGAGGTTCTTGAAAAGGTTAACGAGCTCACACGACTAGTCAATCGCTACCAACCCGATCCAAAACCCCTCTGGGTTGTTCCCTTTGGAAAAATCCAGGAATCCATCGCTCTCAAGACTAATCCTAAAATGCGCACGATTTTATATCGAAGACTCATGATGCGAATCGCAACCGAGGTAGCAAAGAACCTCGACTGCCAGGCTCTCATCACGGGTGAAAGCCTAGGGCAGGTCGCGAGTCAGACCCTGGAGAACATGTCGGTCATTAACGAGGCTGCGGGATTACCCGTTCTTAGACCCCTGATCACCTACGATAAAGTTGAGATCGTAAATGAGGCAAAAAAGTGGGGCACCTACGAGACATCGATTCGACATGGAGTGGACTGCTGCACGCTTTTTGCGGATCGCCATCCTACAATTCGCGCACAGAAAAGTGCAATTGATGCGCAAGAAAAGCTTTTGCCTCTAGAAGAATATGTCCGGACCGCAGTTCGATCTGCGTCTCGATTTTTGGAAACAAAATAAATGTAACTCAATGTACATTTACATAAAAACAAGGCGTACCCTCGGTTGAGAGCGTGGTTTCTAAATCTGCTTCTAGATTATGATCATTTCCATAAATTTGACCAGCAAACAACAATGCAGCAGACACAAGATTTTCAGCTACTTTAAATTCTGGATAACACTTGTTACCCATTGGATATGAAAAATCTGTTGGATTTGAATCTAAAGCGCGTTCAAATTTACCTACAAGTTTCTCGTGGTCGCAGCCAATTTTCTGAACGACCGACTTCATAGAAGAGGCAACTCGAATGATAAAAGGAATCATACCTTGGCAGCTAGCATTTGTAGCAACCACCTCAAAATCGATCCCATCAGAAGTCAGCTCCGGCTGTTCAGCAGACGAAAACCTTGGATATGAAATCAATGACAGAAACGCCAGGGCAACAGATATTTGACTTAGAGTATTTTTTTTCATAGCGACCTCTGTAACGCGATCGACATTTGAAATCAATATTTTAATTCGGACCCAATTGTAAATTTAACCTCTTTTTTTCAAAGTCGGAGTCCACCGTTATCTGCCCTTCACGGTTTCAACTGCGGTCAGAGCTTTATCGATCATATCCATGATCGTGGGGCCCTGCCAATTTTGGCCACCGACCCATTTCACCAAAATCTTTCCTTTAGGCGTAAGTAGATAAGTTTCTGGATATTGGTAACTGCCGTAACGGTCTGCAACTTTTCCATCCGCATCTAAAAGTGACACGAGCTGTGAGGTTTGCATAGAAGGAGTTAGAACAGCTTCGGCCTTGTCCCAGCTTTCATCCAAACTCACTCCCACCATTTGGAGGGGTCGCCCCTTAAATTTCGAGCCTACCGCTACCCACTTTGGAATTTCTTCTAAACAAGGAGCACACCATGCGGCCCAAAAATGCAAAAGCACAAGATTTCCTGCAAAATCCGTGAGCTGATAGGTCCGCCCCGCTCGATCGCTCAGCTGAAAGGCGGGAGCATCTCTCAATGCCCCCGGGTTTTTTCGAGCTCGGAAGAGCACACGTCTGAACTCCAGTCACGTAGAGATCTCGTATGC
>CAYJBA010000363.1:0-3010 GCA_964367865.1 uncultured Bacteriovoracaceae bacterium
TGGTTTCTTCGGCTTTCTTTTCGGCCATGATCGACGAGTTGGTCTGAAGTCTTTGAATTTCCGTCGAAATGGTTTGGGTAGTCCCTAAAACTCCAGCGACATTTTTACATTTGTCATTGTTGAGGAGTGATGCAATTGCTGTTTCAAGGGCTTTGGTCTGAGCAAGCGCTGCTTGACTCCACTCGCCATAGGATTGGCACCCTGCCGCAAACGAATCTAAAATTGCCTCCCCGCCTTGCTTATGTTCAGAGTCACATCCTCCCAGTAGGAGAGCAACAATAAGCAACGAAAGCGTGATATTTTGAAACGTTGATTTAAACCCCAAAACAAATCTCCCAGACGCAAAATTACGAGAGGGGGAACATAGCAGTAGCGACTCAGAAGTCAACCTGTGACAAAGGGCGCTAACAATTATTGCTTGATTATTTCTCTACAGTAAGACCCTGATGAAGGTACGCCTGAAAACCACCTGCGATGTTTACCACGTCGGCATGCCCTAAATAGCTAAGAGTTTTAGCTGCAATTGAGCTTCTACCTCCCGAGCGACAGTTCAGGTAGATGCGCTTTTTTGCTAACAGCTCGTTTAAATGCAGCCCCAGCTCGGAGAGCGGCATATTTTGAACTCCAGGAATATGACCTTCAGAAAATTCGTCAGACTCTCGGACATCGTAAAAACCAACTCCGGACATATTTTCTTTGAGTTTTGCGGTGTATTTTTCAATACCCATTACGCCGAACGATCCTGACCCTTTCATCGCTTTTCCGCAGGCCGTTACATTGGCTCCAGTTCCAACTGCTGATGCCTTTGGATTGAGTGATAAATTATAATCTAAAATTTTTCGAATTTCCTCACTCGGATTTTCAATTCTTTCTTCAAGTTTCATATTTATAAATTGCTTTTCTGAAGACAGATTCCAATGCAGATTTTTCTTTTTTTCATTCGCAATCGTAGAAAATAAGAGATCGCTATAATCATGCCCGGGGTACACCACTGTTAAATCCGGAAGTCGACCTAATATTTCATTTATGCTTTTCCACTCGGCAGAGGGATTTGAACCGCCGAAATCAGTCCGCCCCGTAGCGCCGATGAGCAAAGTGTCTCCCGTAAAAACTAGCCCCTCACCTGCGATGGAGATCGAGTCTGGGGTGTGACCCGGAGTTTCTAAAACCTTAAATTTTAAATCCCCGACTTCAAGCAGATCCCCTGAAACAACTTTTCGGGTCGGGCGTTGAGAGGCTGTCCGGCTCGACATAATCACGGGGCATTTATATTCTTGAAAAAATAGGTGAGTGGCCGAAGCATGATCGGCGTGAACATGGGTATCTAAAACCCAATCGCGCTTTAAAGAATGAGCGATCACCTCATTGCGATAATCAGACAATAATCCGAGATGGGGATCGATCAAAGCGCCGCGCTTTTTAGACCGATCAAAAACAAGGTAGGAGTTACAACCGTTCACGCGGTATTGTTTAAAACCTATATTTAGATTCACGATTCGAAATTTACTTGTTTTGACCCGGAAATCGAGTAAAAAACCTATAAATTACAGATACCTGACTAAATATGACCGGAATTGACAAAACGCTTTTTTCTGACTATAAAGGTCCACTAATCTGGAGGTCTCAGATGCTCTGGCGGGCTCTTAAAACTACAGTTCTCGTCTCAGTTGCTTTCTCGGCGCTTTTGCATGTTTACGCCCATGAGACAGAAACTCTCCCCGAAAACTCTCCTATAAATAATTCGCCCTGTGATCTCAGACGCATTGCTCTGAAAGAAATTCTCGTCTCAAATCCTCCATTTGAATTACTTAAGAAGAAGTCTGTTGAACTCGTAAAAAGTATCACCCCCGAAGAAGACGAAACTCTGACCCAGCTCGTTTCAATGAGACGAGGTGCAAGCGTTTCGGAGCAGACTCTCAGTGAGTCCTATGAGTCCATTGTGGGAATCTATAGAAAAGCCGTGGAGCGAAATGGTCATAAGTTCAGAAGTCCAATCCTCGAAATCATCCCAGGCAAATCGCTTTGGTTTGGTGTCACAGGTTCTGCAAAAAAAGGGGATGAAATGCCAGCGATCGATGCACGTATCTCTGATTTTAAAGCAGTTGAGGTGCAAGACGAAAACCCTTTAGCCCAAGCCTTTTTAGGAATTGGACTCATTGTTACTTCACAAACCAAAAGACTGCCCGTTCAAATCTTTCTCGAAAAAGGATCTATTCGGCTTTCAGACTATATCGAAGCTCAACTCCCACCTGAATGTGTAGGTATAGCCTCAAATCTCAACCCCATAGAATTTAACTCTATATCTAAGGAGTAAGGCGCTATTTCTCCCCCCTTGTAATTGGCCTTGTCTCTCAAGATGCCGCTTGGGTATAATCCCAAATATGAGCGTCAGTTTTAAAAAAATTATTGTGCATTTTGGAATTTTAACACTTCTCCTGCCGATCTATTCTTGCGCTGGAAAAAAAATCCGATTGGACTCGAACGCGGGCCCATTACAAAACGTCGAGGATTCATGTAGTTCTACTCGAGAGTTTGTGACGACACACGAGTTTCTTCGAATTAAAAAAGAGTTCCAACTCAGTGATCAAGAGGCACGATCCATATCAGAACGCGTCGCCGCCGGATGTTCCGGAGCAGGTGGACGATTTATTAAAACAACGGATCTACTTACGCGTTCCGGCTTAGGAAGTCGCGATGCCGCCTTGATCGGTATTCAATTTGCATTAAAATCAGAGGAGGAGGCCGAGGCCTTCGAGTCTGTTTTTAAGAGGGCTTTTTTAGCGGAATATCTGGATTTGGATCTTTTTACTTCTGTAAAAATCGCAAAACAACTTTCGATCGAGCTAAAAAACAGCACTCAAAATAGCCGATTTAGGCAAAAAACTCTATGAGTTAAAAGAAGAGTTAAGAGTTGCAAACATCAAACTTGAAAAATGAACCTAACCCAAAACCAGATTGAAGCATTGAAAGGCAAAGCCACAATAGAAATAGAGAAAGAGTGGGTTGAAAA
>CAYJBA010000364.1:0-3006 GCA_964367865.1 uncultured Bacteriovoracaceae bacterium
CGCGCGGGAGACGAGGATGTTTCTGTCGGCCGCCTGAGCTTTCTGCGCTTGGCAAGCCGCCCGGCGGGGGGCCAAAGCGGCTTGACAGAAAATCAGCAAAGCCAGGCCATAGAGCCTCATAACGGGAGTTTACCCCCCAGTATCGCCCATACCAACCGCAGCGGCCGTTGGCGGTATACTTTCTGTTGCACTTTCCGTCATCGGGTCCTCACGAACCCGACGCCTGGCAGTTAGCCAGTACCTTGCTTTCGGAGCCCGGACTTTCCTCCCGCTGGATCTTTTAACGGATCTGGCCGGCGATCGCCCGTCTTACGCACTTTCTACTGGTTTCCTATAAGAGACCCCAGAGATTTGTAAACCTTAACTTGCTGAACTCATTCCCGACGTACCATGGGCACCTGAACCCACTGGAACAAATAAAAGTCTGTGACAGCTCGGGCAGCTGTGAACTTGTGTAAATTTTTGAACTTCGTTGAACAGCTGCGGTGGCACCATCATATTGCAACCCTTGCAGCGTCCACCGATTGCTGGAACGATTCCTAACCCCCCGCGAGCACCACGAACGCGATTATAAACAGCGAGAGTTTTTGGGTCGACCCCTGGAGTGAACTTAATCCGCTCCGAAGAAAGAGTCGAAATTTCGCCCTCTGCTTTTGAGGACTGACCGTTTACAGCCACTTCCTTTTCAGTTCTCTGAGCAATGAGCGTTTCAAGATTAGTATTCAGCTCTGAGATCTCTTTCTGAATTACTTCAATCTCGCCCAAAATTTTCTTGGCCTGCTCTTCTAAATTTCCATTTAATTTTTTGAGTTGATCAATTTCTTTATTAATCGCCTGAAATTCTTGCGTGTTTTGCACACCCTCCAGACGCAAACTTGAACGAGTCAAACGATCTTTATTAATATCTAAAGCGGCCTGAGACTGGCGTTGCACTTTTTCCATTTCAGTAACAGCATTCGTTTTAGTGGTAACCTGTAATTTGAGCTTCGCAATGGAGTCATCTAAAGTTTTTAAAGCTGTCGGTAGAGAGTCTTTATTTTTTTTAAGCTGATCGATTTTTAAATCCAGCTCTTGCAAATTTTCTAACGCCTTAAGTTGATCTTTCAATGAAAGTTGTTGACTCACAATTTATCCCCCGACCAAATCCGTTGAAGCGGTTCATCTGAAGACCAAATCTTCAGCCCCATTTCAGCAAGCCATTCTTCCATGGTCGAAAGGAAGAACCGCTCGCTTTCTCGATGACCAATTTCCATGACGGCCATCGATTTTTTCGCGCCGCCAACCGCCGAATGATAACCAACCTCACCCGAAATCATTAATTCGCATCCAAGATTGGACGCCATATCCACAAACCCAGAGCCCTTACCTGCAACAAAAGCCACTCTTTTAACTCGCTTGGGAGCAGGCTCAGTAAGAAGAAAACCTTTGACTCCGAACAGGCTTGTAACACGTCTCGCCACATCTGAAAAGGGTTTGGGTGATTGAAATTCGCCCCAAAATCCATATCCCAAACCTCGAATGATTCCTCGCTTTCCGGGAACCTGTAATACCGGATAAAGGTCATAAGCCACCTCTTCGTAGGGGTGTGAGCTAGCTAAGGCCGATAAGATTTCGGACCTAAGTCCCGATGGAAAAACAGTTTCGAGCCGATGCTCCTTAGTTTTTTCGAGCTTTCCAGGCTTTCCAATAAAAGGCTTTGTGGAATTCGACCCCCGAAAGGTGCCCTCTCCCACTGAGGCGAACGTGCAATCACCATAATTTCCGATATGCCCCGCTCCAGCACGGGTAAGAGCCCCTCGAACCTGTTCTAGGTGCTTAGATGGAACAAATACACTGAGCTTAGTCAGTGCGCTGTCGCTCGAGTCAAATAGACGGCCCATGGGCCTCACATCAAGGCCAGCGCTCACTTTACCGACCACCTCAAGCGCGCAGACATCAAAATTGGTATGGTAGGAGAAAACTGCGATCTCCTCCTTAATCGCGCGATAAAGGGGTGAACCCGCAAGAACACGGCTCGGACCACGACCTTTTGGAAAAATGCAGGGATGGTGATTTACAATAAGCTGAGTTTTCTTTTTAAGTGCGAGATCGATCACGTCATGTGTCAGATCAATTGAAACGAGAGCACTTTGAATCTTAGCCTGAGGATTGCCGATCAACAATCCTACGTTATCCCAGTCTTCGGCTGTCGCGGACGGAGCCTTTTTCTCTAGGCCCTCGATGATCTGAGTTAAAGTCTTCGTAGCCATAATGAACATGGACCGCAGTTCGTCTCTCTTTTCAAGAACGAAAGCTGAGGCCCATGTTTAATTTTTATTACTACTTATTACTTTGTATAGCGGCAGCTTAATTCTGGCTGAACGCGACCTTGAAGAGTCAGATGGCCAACTAACCCGCCATTTGGCCGTGGAGCAATCGTTGGAATCGCAAGTTCGAGGTCTTTGCCTTTAGTCTTTTTGTCGACATAGAGCGTGGGGCTACCAACTCCCTGGGCGGCCACTTTTTTTACGACATAAGTTGCAATAACACCAGTTCTGCCACCTTGAGCAACGACACCGGTCACGTCAGCGAATGTCTTGGCCTCATTGCTGCAAAGGCTGACGCCATGTCCACCTTGCATGAGCGTCGAGCGACAACGCAAAAGGTGGATTACTCGGCCGTTTTGACATGCGCCTTTGATTTCCGACGCCATCGCTCCTGCGCTCAAGAGCGATAAAACACCTAAACCCAAAATCATTTTCTTAATCATAAAAATACTCCCATAGTTATTACCCAACCTGAAAACCCGCATAACGCAAGTGATTAACTCAATGCGTTAAATCGGTCAAGTGGTAAATGTTTAGGGTGAAACGGTGCCAAATTCTAAAAAGGTGGGCCTGACTGAGGCCAAGCGGCTGCGCCTCAGGAAACGCTGATAGATACACATCTTTTTCTCAAGAGGCTCTTTTTTAAGCGCCGGCAAAAGTTCTTCGAACCGTAACTTTTCTTTCATTGCCGGATAAATGG
>CAYJBA010000365.1:0-2997 GCA_964367865.1 uncultured Bacteriovoracaceae bacterium
CGATTCCATTTGCCGAGACGAGCTCTGACACCACAAGCGCGCTTTTCATTCGACGCATCAAACGCCGATATGGAGAATTTGTAATCCCCGCCATGGGTGCAAGAATAAAAGGGTGCTCGATTTTAAAGGGGCCAAGCTGAATGGGAACTGCGGGGTAATTCATTTTTAATACTTCTTTTACCTCTTTAGGGCCTCGATCTCAGCGCGTTCTTTTGGAGCCGCGAGAGTCAAGTTTTCGTTTCCGCCTTCGGTAACCAAAATATCGTCTTCAATTCGGATGCCGATTCCTTTGTAATGTGCGGGAGCATCGGGATCCCCGGGCTGAATATAAAAGCCGGGCTCGATGGTTAAAACCATCCCGGGTTCAAGCACGCGGTGTTCTCCACCCTTAGATTCGCCGGCCTTTAAATACAGACCCACGTCATGCACATCCATTCCGAGCCAATGGCTGGTGTTATGCGGATAAAAACGTCGAAAACCAGCGTTCTTGATTAAATCAGCGCGGGAGCCTTTCAGTAGACCCAGCGCAATCGCACCTTCGGTCAAAATCTCACAAACTCTTTTGTGAATCTCTGAAATCTTAGCGCCAGGCTTAACCATGGCTATCGCTTCTTTTTGCGATTTTAAAACGAGGTCATAAACTCCGGCTTGAACCTCATTAAAAGTTTTTCCAACGGGAAATGTACGCGTGATATCTGCTGTATAATAATTATGCTCGCCACCAGCATCGACTAACAAAAGATCGCCATCTTTCAGCGTTTCATTATTAGAGCGGTAGTGGAGACACGTTGCATTTTTACCGCCTGCAACGATGCTTCCGTAACCTACCCTCTGGCATCCGCCCTTTCTAAAGCTATAGTCAACTAAAGCTTCGACCTCGCACTCGTTCATTCCTGGCTTCGTTTCTGTCATTAAGGTTTTGTGTGCGAGAGCAGAAACTTGGCAAGCTTTTCTCAGATAAATCAATTCGTCTTTTGACTTAAAAAGCCTCATTTCGCCGATTACTTCGTTGGGGTCATAAATCGGCAAAAGACTTCGACCACTTCGTCCCGCGCTGCTGCGATAGGATTCCATTTCCGAAAGGACAAGTCGATCGACCTGGCTATTAAAACCTAAGCGGTAAAAAATTTTATTTGCACTCTCAAAAAGATCATGGAGTTTAGTTTCTAAGTCTTCGATGGGATATGCTTCGTCGACTCCGAAAACTTTGAGCGCACCTTCGGTTCCATAGCGTTCGCCTTCCCAAAGTTCTTTTTCGGCGTCCCGCTTTCGTAAAAAAAGAATTGTTCGATATCCACTTCTTTTTGAGTGCGAGGGCGCAAGCACTAGAAAGGATTCTGGTTCCTCAAACCCAGTCAGATAATAAAAATGGCTCTCTTGTCGAAATAGAAAATGAACGTCAGGGTTTCTGAGGATTTCATGACTCGAGGGAAATAAAAAAACGGCGCTTGGATTTGACTTCATCAAGGCGTCTCGCCTCGCCTTGAAAAAAGGGGGTATCTGTGAGAGCAACATAATGAACTTTTACACGGGTCTGGCCCGAAGCACAAGATGGGCGAACTGGGAGGTCAAGAATTGACTAAGCCTTTGAAAGGTATCGTTTTTGACCTAGATGGGACCTTGATTGACTCCTTGGCCGTCACGATCGACGCCTTTAATCACGGGATAACGACCCATGGCGGTCGTAAACACACTCCAAAAGAAATTTTGGCCCATTTTGGTCCGGGAGAAGGACAGATTTTTGCAAAGATCCTTGGACCGGAAAAAGCGGCCTCCGCATATGAGGCCTCCCGAAAATACACGGACGATCATAAAAATAAAATGCCGCTTCACCCTGGAATTGGGGAGCTTTTAGAACAGCTCAAATCCTCAGGCGTGCCTATTTCAATTTTTACCGGTCGAAGCTGGGAGACGACCGAACTCATTTTAAAACACCATCGACTATTGGATCGGTTCGTCACTGTCGTAGCCAACGACCACGTTTCGATGGCCAAGCCCTCGCCCGAAGGGCTTTATCTTTGTTTAGAAAGAATGAAACTCAAGCCGGATGAGATTCTGTTTATCGGTGATTCGCCGTCAGATATGATTGCTGCGAGGGCCGCAAAGAGCCGAGGAGTTGGCGCGCTTTGGGATCTGCTTGCCACCAAAAAATCACTCGAAATTTATCAGCCGGATCATTATGCGGAGAGGCCGGAAGAGATTTGGGAAATTTGGAAAAGGATTCGGTGAGTGACTGGGTGTGAGCCTGTATTTGCTCGGCTCGGTATTTTTTTTCGACCGGTAAGAATAAAAGTCTAATCTAATTAGCTGGGCTCAAAAAGCGGGGTCTGACCGGTTTTTGTTACTTTTAAAGGCAGTCCAGGCAATCTAAGGCAAGAAGGCAGCTAGGACAAGGTATCAGGTCCAGTTTCAAGCTCCTTAAGCCATCGCTCCTTTTGATGATTTTCTCGACCCCTTCTCTTCGGCGAAGGGGCTCGAAAATTATCAAAAGGAGCTTAAGCATGACAAAGTTTTTTACGTTGGAGCTGGCAGTTGAGTTTTATGAGATTTCAAAAGATTTGAGAATGCCAGCTCATCTCAAGAGTCAGTATCTCAGAGCGTGCTCATCTATAGCGTTGAACTTGTCTGAAGGTTCAGCCAAGCCCACACTTGCTGACAGGCGGAGGTTTTATTTCATCGCGCTGGGTAGCTTTCGTGAGTGCCAGACAATTCTTAGACTTCATGGCCAAACTCAAACTGCTGTCCTCAAAAAATCTGACTTTTTAGGTGCGTGCCTTTACAAGCTCTGTCAGGCCGTTAAATAAGTGGTTTAGACTGAGCCCCTCGTGAGTCGATAAAGACAGGCGCCCAGGTGATCAGCTTGATCCAAAAGCTGAGGAGCAGTTTGACCGGAAAGACTTAGGATTGCCTGGCACTCACGCAAACTCCCAAAGGCGATGAAGAAAAATTTCATCTGGTCTTTTTTGGTGGGCTTAGCTGACCCCTCGGCTAGATTAA
>CAYJBA010000366.1:0-2981 GCA_964367865.1 uncultured Bacteriovoracaceae bacterium
AAGGAAGTGGTTAAAGTTAGGCCCGAGTTAGCCACACCCGAACGTGCGAGGTACGTTTCCCCGACGCACGTAAAATTGGAAGTCGGGCTTAGCGAAAAAGAAATGCTTAGACTGCGCCAAGTTCAAAATCTTTTAAGCCAAAAGCATAGACGGGCAGTATCGCTAGAAGAAGTAATCAGTATGATTACAAGTGAGTTTTTGCACCGGCATGATCCGGTTGAGAAAGCCAAGCGACATCACGTGCGAAATACCCCAAAGCAACCGATTGAAACACTCAAAGCTGTGGCGAAACAGGTACGAGTGCCCATTCCAAAAGCGCTTATTAAATTTACGGGATCAAAGACGATGCACGTATTTGGCTCACCGCTTGCGCTGCCGAGAGAGGCGCTGGCTTGAGATTCACCATATGATACCTGTAAGCCAAGGTGGACCCAACTCGATTGGAAATCTAACAACTCTTTGCTCAGGTCATCATAAGTCGGTGCACGCGGTTACTTAGGGCCTAAGTTTTTGAGCCTATCGTCGATTTGGTCTGAGAACGTCTTTGGCTGGCTCAGCAATTGTGCGACCATAATCTCGCGTAGGATTCCAAGGGTTTTCGTAATGGGCGTTCCGGCAAAGCCTGTGTAACCCGAGCCACCAGCAGCAAGAAAATCAAGCGTTGCGACATTAAACGTGCGCTGTGATTGGGCGCCTGATTCGGCATCAAAGATCACTTCGCCCGATAAGGTCGTCACTTTGACGAGTTTGGCTTTATGATCCACGCCTGCGTTGCTCACGCAGTCGCGAGTAAACGTGACTCTGAGCCCGCTTTGCATGAGAGAGCCATAATCGCCGCAAGATTGAATGGAGCGTTTTAAAATCGCAAGCAGCGATTTTGTCGTCATTGGTGACAAGATCACGCCCTGATTGGCAAAAGGCAGAACCTTAAACAAGTCTTCATACAAGACGTCGCCCTTTTTAATCGGCGCACGTAAGCCACCGGTATTTAAAAATGCGATGTCGGCAGAAGATAACTCCCTAAAAAGATCCGAAAGCGAATCGCCCAGCGCGCTTTCATCCACCCGATTCCCTTTGATATCGCCCACCGCTATGCCAAGTTTTCTCTCCGCTATCGATGCGATGTTCTTGCGCTCAGATTCAATGAGCTTAGCGATCGACTCAAGAGGCGCGACTTCAACGTCCTCGTAAAAAACTTTTTTAGGTTCTCCGTGTCCGCCTTGTACTTTACAAATATCTTTTGCGGATTCGACACAATCATCGAAATGCATCACAACACCCGCCCATGCATGGCTATCGGTAATTTTCTGAGCTTTTACATCCACCACGAGATCGATCCGACCGAACTTAGTCCCGCCAGAGCCTGATTGAATCACGGGGATTCCTTCGACGACGTCGTTTCGCACAAAATGCGTGTGACCTGAGACTACGGCATCCAGGACGCGGTTTTTTCCAGATTTAACGATCTTGCGTACAATGTTTGAGATTTCAAAAGTTTTATTCGTGTTTCCATTATGAATCACAAGAACAAAAAGATCCGCTTTGCCTTCTAACTCGTCTCGAATCTGAAGATAACTTTCGACCTCATCGCGAAAACAAAGATCAGACACATTGGCAGCAGTCGTCGTAGACGGCGTACTCATATTATCAAGCCCAATCATTGCCACGCGAAGATCGGACACAGTTTTAATTTTATAGGCATGAAGAATGTCTGGTCGACGCGCCTTAGACCAATCAATGACCGCATGATCATCAAGAGGTTTACAACCAAATCCAGCGACTTCGACCGAGTTACCCTTTAAATCTCGTATAGAATTTTTCAAAAAAGTATTTCCAGATAAAAGCGGAAAGCTTGCCTGCGCCGCCACGCGCTCAAGAGCGCCCCGGGGATTTTTGTCTTTAGAATCCGGCGTGACTTGATCTTCTAGCCACCCCAAAGGACCAAAATCGAAATCGTGATTTCCGGTAACCACCGCATCGTAGCCGATTTCATTCATCGCCTGAAATACAAGCTGTCCTTCATTGATGTTGCTAATGAGCGTACCCTGAAATTGGTCGCCCGCATCGACTAAAAGAACGCCGGCCTGGTCTCCATATTTATTTTTCAATCCTTGTTTAATGGCATTAACGATTCCCCCAAAAATGGCCATTCCGCCTTTTTGCTTTCCAGGAATATCATCATTTTCGTTTTCGTCTTCTTTGGCCGCCGGCTCCACTCCGCCATGGATGTCGTTTGTTCCTAAGATCGTAATCACGCGTGAACCTTCGAGCGACTGGCTTGGGTCGCACTTCGAGGCGCCCATCGAAATAAGAACGAAGATATTGAGGAATGAAGCCAAAACAACAAAACGACGACTGAACATAGGGTACGATCCTTAATAGTGGCTTTACACACTTACCCCGGCCGAGGTTATACTCGGTAAAATGACTCATTGCAATATAGTTTTATTTGTATGATATTAAAGGCTTATTTTCGCGCAGCTACCAGCTTATTTACCATCTCAGCAAAGCCCCGCCCGCTCTCAGAAACAGTCGTCCACCTAGGCGGACTTTTGAGCCGGTCCATATATTTTTTAATGTTTGCGACGCCTACCGAATATTTAAAGCTCGCGAAAAGTGGCTCATCGTTAGGAGAATCCCCGATAAAAAGCCACTGATCCCAGGTGGGTGCAGCCCTGGCCTTTAACCCCGGGCCACCTTTAGATAACCAGTACTCAAACCCTTTGCGCTTATCGTACTCGCCGTACCAGGCATTGACATGAATGCTCGATAACTTTGCATGCGCGCCCTCAGCCTCACAAAGCGCTAGTAGCTCGTCGACCTTAGCCTTTGGCCATGGAGCAACATCCTCACAAATATCGATCGCAAGATCGTACTCACGGTAGGCTTGATCAGACGCCCAATGGGCTTTGAATTTCTTTTGAATCAGATCGCCCAGTCGCAGTTATTTTTGTTTAAAAACTTCAGTCTCGCCCGCGCTT
>CAYJBA010000367.1:0-2964 GCA_964367865.1 uncultured Bacteriovoracaceae bacterium
CTACACGACGCTCTTCCGATCTCAAAACGATAGTGACTGCTGAATTTAAACCAAAAGCTACTGCCCGGCTCTTAAGCGCTTTTTTGTTTTCAATGAGAAGCCAGGTGATGATTCCGATGCCTAGGGTGCCTACTACAACAGTGACCCAGGGATATTCTGGAATGAGAACTTGAGCAAAGAGTAAGCCAAAAAGATCGATACCCAATAGGGCCACTCCGATCATGAGTTTATTTTTGAGCAATTCAGATTGATGTTTAGCCATATTGAATTACCTCCATCGAAACGAGTCTAAGACCCGATGGGTAAGAAAAAGCCCAAACCCGATAAATGACAAATAATAAAAAATATCAGTTGTATTTAAGACGCCTTGACCAAAGTTATTATAATGACTGATCAAAGAAAGATGATTTAAAATGTCGCTCCAAACAGGTCCCGCAGCTTGGGTGGCCCAACTGACCAGCCAGAAAAATAATCCCGATGCAAAAGTGAGGGCACCGGCGACGATTTGATTTTCGGTCATCGACGAAAAGAAAATGCCAAGCGATAGATAGCAGCTCGACAGAAGCAAAGTGCCGATGTAACTCGTCAAAATTGGACCAATTTCTGGATTTCCGAACGCAAAAAGTACAATAGGGTAAATGACCGTAGCCGAAAGCATAACCACCAGAAACAAGAATGACGACATGAATTTACCTAAGACGATCTCGGCAAGAGTCAAAGGTGCGGTCATTAGTAATTCAATTGTGTGCAGTTTTCGTTCTTCGGCGAAAAGTCGCATCGTGATGAAAGGAACCATAAACAGAAAAATTACGTTCATGTTTCCGTAAAGGGGGCGAATAATCCCATCCGTTATCGATAGCGCTTTACCATACTGCTGGTATTGCATGTTGTGCATATTAAATTGGGAGAGATTCCAAAAAAACATCCACCCCATTATCGCCAAAAATCCCGCAATGACAATGTATGCGATAGGGGAGGTGAAGAAAGCCCAGAAATCCCGTTTTGCGATCGCCCAGATATTTTTCATATTTGTCCTCAGCTTTCAATCGTAGTCAGCTGTAAGAATATCTCTTCGAGACTGACTCTCTCCGCACCAAACTCCAGACCGCCCATCCCTTTACCCACAGCCGCTTCAATAATTTTATCTCGGACTTCTTGGGAGCCTGGATTAATTTCAACCACGAGTTTTGCCCCGGCAGCGGTGACTTGCGAGACACCGGGCACAGCGCGCAAGGCTTGAACGCCATCATTTGAAGGATTTTTGACCGTCATCGAATAAATAAGGCCTTTTTTAAGGCGGGTGGTCAGTCGTTCGATGGTGTCTTCGGCAACAATTCTGCCTTCGTTGATTACAATGATACGTTGGCAGGTCGCTGTAACTTCGGGAAGGATATGAGAACTCAAAATAATCGTGTGATCCCCTCCTAAACTTTTAATCAACTCTCGAATTTCAATAATTTGTTTCGGATCGAGACCGACGGTCGGTTCATCGAGAATAAGAACTTGGGGATTGTGTAAAAGAGTTTGAGCGAGACCTACGCGTTGGCGAAATCCTTTTGAAAGATTTCCGATTAGACGTTTAGAAACTGTTTTGAGTCCTGTTTTTTCAAGAGATGAATAAATCGCGCTTTTAATGCCGCTCTTGGGCACTTGGTGAATCTCCGCGGCAAACGAAAGATAATCTTCGACGGTCATGTCGGGGTAAACAGGAGGGTTTTCGGGCAAAAAACCGACGTTGCGCTTTACTTCGAGCGGCTGACTAAAAACATCAAATCCGGCAACTGAGACTTTTCCTTCTGTTGCCGGCATAAAACCAGTCAGAATTTTCATCGTTGTGCTTTTGCCGGCCCCATTTGGACCCAAAAACCCAACGATCTCCCCCTTCTTTACTTGAAAGGTGAGGTTATCGACGGCTTTTCTCGCGCCGTACATCTTTGTTAGATGAGATACTTGGATCATATTGCTTCTCTTTCTCGCTGTTTTTGGTTTTAACCAAGGATTATAATTAAGACTGTCTCAAAAAAAAATCAATAGGTCAGAAAGGCTAACGCAGGAAGTTATTTTTCAGCTTTTTCGGTTTCGATAATTTGAGTCTCGATCCGCTTGACTACGGCTTCGACGGTTTTATCGAGAGTTGCTTGTAATGAAAGGCCCGCTGAAAACTCGTGGCCGCCGCCCCCTAATTCCATTGCAATTCGATTAACAACGATCCTGCCTTTGCTTTTAAGCGAAACGCGAATATTTCCGTCGTCTTCTTCTCTAAAGAGGCAAACGACTTCTGCGTCTTTAATGAGGAGTAGTAGATTTAAAAAAGACTGCGTGTCATCTGCGCTCGCATGGTGTTTTTTTCTAACGTCGAGATTAACCTCTAACCAGGCAATTTTTCCGCCACCGGCGACTTTCACATTTTGAAGCATATGGCCGAGAAGTTGAAGGTGGGTTACTTCTTTGGAGGAGTAAATGGCCTGGTAAACTTCTTCGGGGTTGACTCCTAGCTGAATCATTTCTGCAGCAATCCGATGTGCTTCGGGCGTTGTTCGTGCGTAGCGAAAACTATTGGTGTCTGTCATGACAGAGACATAAAGCCCGAGTGCAACGTCTTTATTTATTTTCGCGAGATTGAGCTCGCCAAATAAATGAAAGAGCAGCTCACCAATGCTGCTCGATGCTGTATCCGAAACAAGGAGAGCGTGAGGCGGATAGTTAACCTCTCCGGCGCCTTCGATTTCAGGATGGTGGTCTAAAAATACAATTTTTTTTGCTCGAAGTGAAAGCTCACTCCAAAGTTTGCCAAGACGTCTGGGATCGTTCGTATCCACAATGACCCAAAGATCGCAAGTATCCCAAAGTTCGACCTCGCGGGGGCCTAGTAGGATATTGCCCTTGGGGTCTAAAAATCGATATCTCTTGGGCAGTGGGTCAGGGTTATAAACTCTGCAGGCTTTTCGTGCTCGTTTCAAATAA
>CAYJBA010000368.1:0-2963 GCA_964367865.1 uncultured Bacteriovoracaceae bacterium
TCGGCATAGTTTCTAACGTCGTAAAAATCCTGCTCGCGAACCCATACCGTAGGCCTTAAACTCCGTGCCAAAGCAGAGTAGGGCTCTCCCGCTTTACGAAATTCCTCTAATTGCCCATTTTTTCCTTTTTGAAAAAAAGCTACAGGTGGAAGCTGGGGCATGTTCATGTCGATTTTTTCAACAAAAAACGAAGTGGGAATTTCGCAAAAGCCATTTTCTTTGTGAATTCGGCCCGCGTTGATCTGCTCTAAGATCTTCGTTTTGGTCGCGGTATCCATCTCTCTAGTATATCAGGATGAGTCTTGAGATGCATCTGCCTCACCGAAAGACCTAGTCGCCCGTGACACGTGTACAGAGTTTGGGCAGGGCGCCCTGACACCAGCCATGATTTCAGGGACTGACCAAGGCCCTAAGTACTGAGAAATAAAGGGAGGATTACGGACTGAAAATAAGATGGGTTGGGGTTGATTCCTGGCACCTGACTTGCTCTCTATGTGGGTGTGCAGATGGTGCTTCAGTAGAAAGGCACCTGTTGAGTGGAAGTAGAGTTGTATCAGTAGAGAAGGAGTAGACCTCATGTCAGCCAACCGTGATAAGACCCAGAAAATTGCTTTTGTATATTCGAATCTTTATCAGCTTTATCGTAAGGGAAAAGATGCCGCTATTAACGCGTCAACTCAACCCCAGGACGGCATTGCGCAGGCAGGCTTTGTCCGCGTATCAGCAAGGTCCGGAACCCAAGTCCTCAAGACCGCCGATGTTCGCGAAGGAAACCCGCTTGGAATTCGTGTACGCGAATATAATCCAGCGGCCCTGATCGGAAAACGTTTTGAAAAACCCGCATTTTTAAAAGCAGGCCAGGAGTCCAAAGCTGCAGTTCAAGTTCCAGCTCATGCTCCGCTCGATGGTCTAAAAAATAATCTCCAGGCCCTAAACGACCTACAGGCTAAACTTCGATTCATGCTTCAAGAGCTCGAAGAGCTCGTTAAAGAGTAATCTTTTAAAGTAGTGGTTTTGTTCCGCCGCGCTTGGACTTTGGAGGAAGCTCCTGGGTATCGGGCAGGGCTTTTTCTGAGGCGTGTTTGACGGTCGGAAGATTTCCCGGAAAACGGGGTCGCTCAACTCGTGCTTTTTCTGGCGGCATCGCTTGCTTGGGTTTGTAAACGTATTCGTTCTTTTTTGGGATTCTGACCGTAAGGCGGTCTCCATCAAAAAATTTGATCATTCGCTTTCCGTCTACAGGCCAAGACAGTGGATAGGATTCATAATAGCTTTGATAAGAAGCTGTCCCTTGTGACCGTCCTGGAGCGAGTTCCAGGGTTTCTTCATTTTTTCGCGAACCTGTTAAGACCAAATTATCGCCTTTAATAGACACCGTGACGTGATCTTGTTCGTGCTCAGGGATCGTCGCAGTTAAAACAAAGGCATCCCCGGCGTCAAAAAAGTCGGCTCTTGTATCCATTAATTTATAAAAAGGATCGTTTTGTCGGGAGGAGTAGGCGGCTAGCTTCTCAGCCGTGTCTTGTCTAATGCTGCTGAGTTCTTTATTTGCTTTGGCGTTTACGAACTGTAAATCCTCGTTATATTGATCTACTGCCGATTTAAGATCCGAATTAAAACTCTCCTTGGCCTGCTCTCTTGCTTGATGCGCATTCGCGCTCATGCGTTCATATTCTTGCTTCGAGGCATCGACCATTCCTTCTACTTGCCCGGCCTGTGTTTCTTGCAAGATCTTAAGTCTTTGAGCGTGATTCTGCCTCACTGTATCTGTTTCGTTTTGTTCGGAGCGGGTCTCATATGCGATAGATCGCCCTTTTTCGGCTCTTAATCGGTTCAGGGATTGATCTCCATCACGTTCAGTTTGAATGACTGAATTATTGTAATACCCCTTAAGTTGAGCGAGGTCTCTCTCTCCTTCGCGTTTCACTTGGTGGAGGTCAGCTTGTTGTTTTCTCCTCAGATCGCGTATCGCCTCATATCCTTGGTCTCGGAGTTTTTGCAAATTCTCTTCTTGTCGGTTATTTTCAGCCATCGAGGCATTTTCATATTGGCCCTGGGCATGCTCGAGTTGGCTATTAGATTCGCGTTGAGCTTCTTCTACGCGCTTTTCAGCTAAAACAATGCGCTCCCTGGACTCTCTTTCTACTTGGCTTGCCTGCTCTTCTGGACTGAGAGAAGATTTTCCAGCCCGAGCCCGAACGTCATCCGTATTTTTACGTATTGGGGGTTGAAGTGAGGGAGGTGAGCCTCCTGCTGGCGAAATAGCCATTTAATGTCGTACCTCAATATTTTCGTAAAGATTGTTTTCGACAATATTAAAATAGGTACGCACCACCATTTCGTAGGTGGAAGGATCGAGGTGTTCTAGGTACGCTCTTTTTCTCTGAAGAGTCGGCTCTATAATTAATTTTTCGATGTGTTGTTCGATCGAATGAGCTGTTTCGTCATCGAAAAGCAATGGCGAGTTGCGATGATTGAGATCATTCCAAAAAACTCTACGAACCGTGTCCGTATCAAAGAGTACGTGATTTCCCTGGATGGATTGACCGATGAGGTATTCGACTTGCTTCAGCTGGTCTTTAGAAACATAAATCACTGTGAGCCCCCTTCCTTGGGTTAATGGCTCGAAATCAGAGTTCGGGCTGCTGGCACAAAATTCATCCATGAATTTTTGTGAAATAAGGTTCAAGCAGCTAGGCGAAGCCCGAAACTCAAAGCACGCCCTATATTTCTATTTTAAGGAGCAAGTGCGTAGGATGCAAGCCGGGCAGAATTTTCCGACCCTTTGAACCGAATTGGGCGTGAAATTTCTGACACAGGGCAGATTTGACTCCGTGCCCAAATGAGATCACAATTGAATGGATGAAGCGCTCGTCGGCAAAAAAGCAAACCGAGAGACGAAAAAAACCCCGCAAGAATCGGGGGATAGAGTCGCATTCTCTTAAATCGAAAAGGCCCAGAAC
>CAYJBA010000369.1:0-2939 GCA_964367865.1 uncultured Bacteriovoracaceae bacterium
GAAGCATTCATCATTAAAGGACGCGGTAAAACCCGAAACGCGTCGCCGAGACTCGCATTACCCAGTTGAACAAATTTTTTATCTACTAAGGGCGACGCAAGATTTGACTTTTGAATCGGCCGCGCACTTGCATAAAGCCTCGCAACTGCTTCTTGAGAATTCATTCCAGACCCCAATAGCCTGGCCACCGCTCCCGCTACGAAAGGGGCTGACATCGAGGTACCGTTGTCGTAATCGTAACCCTCTCGCTCAGTATAATAAAACGTCCTCAGGGTCATGGGCCAAGTACTCAAAATATTTAGTCCAGGCGCGGCTAACTCGACTTGTGCTCCATAGTTGGAGAAATGAGACAGAGCGCCGTCGGGACCATAGGATGCCACGCAAATGACTCCAGAATAGGCGCAAGGAAGTACACGCGCTTCGGTCGAATCGTTTCCGGCAGCGGCGACGATCACTATTCCGCGATTTTGCGCAAGTTGAACCATACGTCTCATGAGCTGAGTATCGGCAGCCGCGGGCCACGCCATGGACATATTAATGACCTTCGCTCCTGATCGAATGGCGTAAAGCATTCCACGAGCCACAACGTCAACAAAACCTTGAATTGCAATACCGGTTTCTTTGGGAAGCGGTAACGGGTCTCCGTCCATGCTCCGGTCCTCACCTACAACTGCGCTTTGAGGAGTCACCGGGGAGGAGATGCGGTCTCTAAAAATTTTAACTGGTAAAAGCGATACATTTTGAACGACACCCTTTAGGCCCAGGCTATTTACTTTTGCTCCAATTACGCCCGCAACGTGCGTGCCATGACCCCGGTCGTCTGTGACCTCTTCGTTACCTTTGATCTGCGTTAAGGGATTAATCGGGGCAGTCAGATTCCACCCCTGGCAATCGAGCGGATACCCATTTTGATCTGTATCGACGCTTGCCCATTTAGCGTCACAACCCGGTTTATTTTCTTTAAGCTGACAATTTTTTTTCGCGACGGGGTCGGTAATCTTTTTGCAAACCTCGACATCTGTCAGATAGCAACTTTTTTGAGCCGCGAGCGCATCGCACTCGCCTTTTTTAGTCAAAATTTGCGCAGCAAGATCGGAATGAGAAATATCAATTCCCGTATCGAGAACCGCGACCATTACCTTATTAAGTGGATCTTGCGATTCAGGAGGACCCGAATCTGCCCCGATATCCTCGCCAACCATTCCACGAAGCGCGATAGTGGACAAATCATCCAGTCTTAAGCGATGAGTTTTTCCTGCATTGCTCAGTCCCCATTGGTATTTTTCTAGGGGTTCACTCAGGGTCACGACCGAACTGTTTTCTCTGATTTCAAATTTTAGTCCGTGCGCTTTCATCCATTGGACGAGCTGCTTGGCCTCATTGCTCCCGCGCACAGTAATTCTGTAAGATTGGATTAAATCCGATGCACCGAGCTCCTTTAATCCGCGTACTTCATTTAAATCAAAAACAGCTTCTGCATTTAATACTAAAGCATGCTTTAAAAGGGGCTGAATCCCGACTTCTGGAGCACCTAAGGGCGTCACTAAAAGTTCCAAATTGGCCTGGGCCGATCCGGCAAGGATTATGCTCGCGAGCTGAAATAAGATCCAAATGTTTTTCATTTAAAAGGACTCACTTAAGTAGCGGGCGTTCATTTCATTACTCATGATTTTATACTGATCACCGAATTGTTGAAAAATTCCCATCCCGAGCTTGGGATCAGACTTACCGACGGAGTCTGAAACATACTGAATATCACCGTTTTCATCGTCTGTTCTAAATCCGCTCACTTTAGCCTGAAAGAAAAAATTCTCACTACCCACTAATTGAACAAATTTCCCCAGCGACAAATGCTCCTGTGTTTTTTTCATTGTGCTATTAATCCATTCGATGCGTTTTTCTGGGTCTTCTGAGTGGTTTTCTCTCATATCCATAAATGCATGTGCATCTTCTGGGAGATGCATGAAAATGAGGTATCGATCGCCTTCGACTTCGGTATAGGCTTCTCGAAAAACTCGCTGGTCGTTCAACCCAAATCGAGGATTTAAGCGCTTGGGGTCATAAATAATCGTCCGAGGCCCCTGATTGTACATATTGTACTGGGTTCGATGATCTAAAAACGCCATAATATTTAAAAATGCCTGCTTCGCACCTTCTTTGGGAAAAACCATTTCTTCAATTTTCTTAATTCCAGCTGGATATAGAATCTGGGTCGTCTGGATCTCGTACATCTGAAGGGAACCCATACCGTTGAACTCATCTCTTCGAATGATTGAGACGCCGTTATTGACTGGCCTCACTTTTTGATCGATCGCATCGAGAACTGAAAACGCTCCACCCTTTCCAAGAACCCAACCTGCCCAGTGTTCTTCGACAATCGAAACAGGTTGAAACTCGGACTTTTCGGTCGTTTCTGCCTCTGTCCTCACCTCAAACCAATGAGCGGCGCCAAAGGGCGAATCCGCGGGGTTGTTTCCGTAACGGTCGGTATTGTATTTAAAATCAGGCTGAAGTCCGCCCAGCACGTCGCCTACAAATCCAAAATAATCGTTTCCACTCAATGAAACATTTCGAAACGAGAAAAGTGTCCGTTCCTGTGATTTTGGATCAAATGGGTGGTCCGGATCTGCCGGTGGAATGATTTTCACACGATGAGCTTCATCGAGCGATCGCCACTTCCATATTAGAAATTTACCTTTAGAAATTTCTGCGGTGGTCTTATGATCGAGTTCCCAAGGGTGAAAATTCGCAGCCAAAATCTCAGTGTTATTGCTTTGTAAAAGCGCTCGAAGTGAAATGAGCCACTTTCTGCGTTTGTCGTCGGTATCTGCTTCGCCAAGTAAAAATGCACGAGTATGGGCAGTTCCGTCTTTGTGGTTATGGCTAAATCTAGCAATATTGATAAACCAGTTAAAATCGAGGGCAATTTCGAGACCCAA
>CAYJBA010000370.1:0-2938 GCA_964367865.1 uncultured Bacteriovoracaceae bacterium
CTGGATCAACTCACGCGATTAGCTCGAGAAATTAAAAAACGCGGACTCAAAACCGAAGACAAATCAGCATTGCCCTCCCTATATTTAACTCGATCAGACGAAGTGAGCCAGCTTGCGCGCGAGTTTCACCATATGGCAACCGCACTTTTGGAGCGTGAAAAAGTGGTTGAGTCCCAAAAGGATCGATTGCAAGGCCAAAACCTGCTCCTCCAAGAGATGGGAAGCCTCAACGAAAATGTTCTCAAAAGTATCGAATCGCAGCTGATCGTGACAGAAATGAGCGGACATATTACACAGTGTAATTCGGAGGCCGCTCGGTGGTTAGGAACTCCGCGCGAGGGTATTATAGGATCTAATTTTTTTACGTGGCCCAGGTTTAAGCCGTTTTTTATGGGTATCTATGAGTCTTGGAAAGAAGCTCTTCCAATGGCGTTAAACGAACAAGTGCGGCTCGAACCCAAAATTATCGATGGGAGAACGCTGGTCGCGCGCGTGATGCCACTCAGACAAGACTCGGGAGTCGTTACGGGGGTGATCGTAGTTTTAGACGATGTAACCGAAGAAACGGATCTTCAAGAAAGACTTCGTCGAGCTGAAAATCTCGCTGCCGTGGGTCGGATGTCAGCTCAAGTTGCACACGAAGTCCGTAACCCACTTCATTCGATTGGACTTGAGGCCGAAGTTGCAATTGAAATGGCCTCTCAGCTGGGACATTTGGACTTAAAACAGTCTTTGCAGTCGATTTTAAGTTCTGTAGATCGCCTAGATAAAATTACAGAGAACTACTTGAAGCTGTCGCGCCTTTCTGCAGGCGAAAAGTCAGCTGTGGATCTGGGCGAAGTGCTGGAGACCGTACTTGCAACTTACACTCCCGTTTGTGAGTCTCAGGGAGTTCGGGTGGATTGGAATAGGCAGCGCGGATCTAATCTTTGTGTTTGGGGTGATCGTGATTTACTCGAGCAAGTTTTAGGAAACCTCTTAAAGAACGCTCTCCAGGCAATGGAGTTAAAAGTTTATACAAAGGGCGAACGGCCCGAGATTCATTGGTCGATGGGGAGCCTGGAGTCGGGACGGGTTTGGATTAAAATTCAGGATAACGGGCCCGGAATTTCTGCCGATGTTCGAGCAAAACTTTTTAATCCGTTTGTCACTTCGCGTGCACAGGGTACTGGCCTTGGGTTATCGTTTGTAAAAAAAGTGGTCGAAGAGCATGGTGGCCAAGTAAGTGCACCCGAAAGGCTGGAGTATCCCGGAGCTTGTTTTGAGATTTTATTTCCAGGGGTTGCCTCAACAACAGAGTTCAAAAAAGTGACTGTAGCTCTCGGGCAACCGGAGGATCTCCGTGGCTAAGATATTACTCGTCGATGATGATCCACAAGCTCTGTCATCGACTCAAAAAATTTTAGAGCTCTCTGGATTTGAGGTGGTCACGGCGATAGACGGACAAGCTGC
Organism: uncultured Bacteriovoracaceae bacterium; assembly: GCA_964367865.1. Classification (GTDB taxonomy): domain Bacteria; phylum Bdellovibrionota; class UBA1018; order UBA1018; family UBA1018; genus CAYJBA01. The sequence goes on from CAYJBA010000370.1 coordinate 1,453, forward strand.
GCTCGATGCTATTCGTAAACCAGGTGTAAAAACTACGGCGCGCTTTGATGTTGTGTTGAGCGATGTACGAATGCCGAGACTGGGTGGGCTTGAGTTTTTACGTGCACTCTCGCTTTGTGGCGAATCCACTCCCGTGATTTTGATGACGGCCTTTGGCCGGATCGAAGATGCAGTTTGGGCGATGAAACTAGGAGCAGTTGATTTTCTGACCAAGCCCTTTAAGCGGCAGCCACTTCTTAATGCCGTTAACTCTGCCCTCAAGAGATCTCGGGGGAGACCCGCTCCAGAGTCGCTGAAGGAGATCCCCGCCGGCGATCTTTCAGGACTTCTCATTGGAAATTCAGTTTATATCGAAAACCTCAAATCCATGATTTGCCAGATTGCACCGACGGCTGCCACGGTTCTAATCACCGGAGAAAGTGGAACGGGAAAAGAGCTTGTAGCAAAATGTATTCATCTCCAGAGCGCTAGATCTAAGCGGCCATTTGTTGCCCTCAATTGCGCTGCAGTTCCCGAACAACTGATTGAGTCAGAACTCTTTGGATTCGATAGGGGCGCGTTTACTGGGGCTTCCATCGCGAAAGAGGGATTATTTGAAACAGCCCACACTGGAACGCTGCTCTTAGACGAAATTGGGGATATGCCTCTACCCCTTCAGGCAAAACTTCTGCGCGTTTTACAAGAGGGCGAAATTAGGCATTTGGGTTCTACCGTGCCCAAAAAAGTAGACGTGCGAGTCATTGCGGCGACCCATCGCGACTTAAAAGAAGCCGTTAGGGCTGGGACTTTTAGGCAGGATTTATTGTTTCGTCTTGAGGTCATTGGAGTTCATCTCGCTCCGTTAAGAGAGCGTGCAGAGGATGTATCAATTCTTGCCTTTCACCTTCTGAAAAAAGTCTCGGAGCGTCATAACAAGCTTTTGTCTCGTATCTCTGAGGAGGCAATGGCAATTCTTACGGCTTATCCATGGCCTGGAAATGTCCGAGAACTCTCTAATGTGGTTGAGCGGGCAGCCGTTTTTGCTCAGGCCGACGAAATGAGGCCCGAAGACCTTCCAACGCATGTGGTCGAAATCGCGAATAATGAAATTCCAAAAACCTTTGGACCCAATATTTCAGTACCTCTGGGAACTTCCCTCAAAGATGTCGAAGAAATCTTGATCAGAAAGACGCTCGAAGCGACCTCAGGAGATAAAAACATGACCGCCAAACTCCTTGGAATTAACTCGCGGACCATTTATCGAAAGCTTGATAAATCGTCTGGAAGTACCTAACTCGAAACTAGCAATTTAGTCGTTGATTAACACCTGGCTCCGGCTATTCTGAAGCCCGAAACTAACCTAGATTGGCCTTGATTGGATTAATCAGCCTAATGAAGGAGGCGAAAATATGTTTGGAAGTCTCATGCCCCGTGAGGGCAAGTTTTTTGACCTCTTTGAGCAAAGCGCAGAACAGATTGTTTTAGGGGCGCACGAGTTCAGAAAAAT
>CAYJBA010000371.1:0-2937 GCA_964367865.1 uncultured Bacteriovoracaceae bacterium
CCTACACGACGCTCTTCCGATCTCAATCGGGTTCTAAAGCCCACTCTTGACACAATGCGTCTTTTATGGGAAAAGCGGGCCGAACTTAAACAGAGGTCTTAATGCCTATGAAAAAGGTCCATGCGGTCGTAACCGGGCTCGTTTTCTCGCTCGCTCTTCAAGGTTGCGGAGCTATGCCTCAGTCGGACGACTCTACGGCAGTCGACGTTTCTCAATTTATCTACAAAGCCAATGTAACGGATCATGGGGTTGAGTACAGTTATCTCTGCGCTCAAAAGCCTCTCAGGTCCATAGATTCTCAGACCTTTTACTACCGCCTAGAAATTTACGCCCGTGAATCAGGAACTTATGTGCTTCTTTATCGCGAATTTACCCAGGATGAGTCTGGCTCAGCACAAATCACTCGCTCGCTTGACTTAAACGGAACTTGGCAGCTTGTGGACAACAAGATGGAATTTTCGGATCTAGGCGAAGGCACGGGAGCGAAGTTTGAAAATCACCCGTCGCTTGGGTTAAAAATCATTCGCAATTCCAAAAATAGCGCGATTGCGCCAGGGATGCCGATGTTATCGAAGTGTGTTGGGAACACTGGGGTTGAATAAGTAGGTCGAACCCGCACCTTTTTGTGAAATCTTCGTTGCAGCTCGAACGAACTCAATCTATTCTCTTCCTAATGCGCAAGCGGAGACCAAAGAAGAAATCAGTCTCGAAAAAGCAGGTCCAAAACTCCAAAAAAAGAACAAGCCCTCCGCCGAAATCAAATGACCCAGTCCACCCATGGAGAGCCTGTCCCTACGGAGAACACTGGGTAACGGTCCACCCACTAAACGTCCCCCCAAGTAAGACTCATCCGGAGGGGGCGCTTACCACTCGGCATGGACATTGCGCTCACAATCCTTCTCGAAAGGATCAGCTTTACCCTGATGAGATTCGCGAAATCGCGAACCGGCATTTTTTGAACACGAAAAATAAGCCCTGCCCTTTGTCTCTTAAATTTCCGAATGGAAGCAAATTTGATGATTTGATTGCAGGTTGGACCCAATATTGGAACGAGGTATTGCAACCTGCCGAACCCTTAGATCCTAATTTCGTCAAAGCATTGATCGCAACCGAGTCTGGTTTCAATCCAAACCTGCTCGCCAATAAGAAAAATCAGAAAAGCGCTAGAGGACTGATGCAAATTCTGGATGCCACTAGAAAGATCTTGGATGATGGTACCGGAGAAATCAAAGACCACTACATTACAGCTACAAGAAGCGATCTTAACGAGCCAAGTATAAATATCTGTGCAGGCATTCGATGATTATTCCATAAACGGGAATTGATCTCCAGAAAGCTAAAAAGGCACGCAACTTGGTTAGAAACGGTTGCGAACTACAAAGGCACCGCTAAAGTTTCGAAAAAACGAGAAAAAGAACTCATGACCAGATTCAAAAAATTTTATGAGGAACTTCAAAAGTGTGGCAAAAAATAGCTCTATTCGTCATTTTAATCCGAATTTTAATCTTTTACACCGTACCTCCCAGTCTCGCCGGCGAATCTGATGATTCGGAGTTTTGCTCAACTGGAATTGAAAAAAAGGTGGAGAAAAGAATCGGAGATTACCGCATCAGGATTTCTTACGCCCATGAACGAATGTGCCAACACCTCGAAATATTCAAACGAGGCAAAATCGTTTTTCACGTAGCAGGCGCGGACGACCATTACTTCCTAGGGGGCAAATGGACCGGGGGACTCGACAATCGCTATATAATGAAACTAACCGGCCACGGTACTCAATTAGTCATCTCAAAATGGACCGGGGGAGCCCATTGTTGCATGTCACTTATTATTTTTGATCTGACGGAACCATTCAAGAAAATTGCTGAAGTCGAGGGCGGCAATTTTGAGCCAGAAATCATCGATCTCGATCATGACGGAATTCCGGAGATTAGAATCATCGATGACTTTTTAGCTTACCGTTTTTCCAGCTTCGCTACTTCGGCCAAAGGTATAGTCATTTTGAAATATTCAAACGGAGGATACGTCCTTGCAGAAGAATTGATGAAACGTCCTCCTCCCTCTGAAAAATCCTTGAGCAAGCAAATGATAGCCTTAAGAAATGCATTTTTAAGTGACGACCCAGAATGGCCCCCCGAACCCTTTGTCCAAGCCATGACTGACTTAGTCTTTACTGGAAACGGCCATAAGGCTCTAGAATTTGTGGATCAAATATGGCCCAAAGGTGTCTCTGGAAAAGAGGAATTCCTGGGGTCCTATAAACAGGCTCTAAGCGAATCCGTGTACTTTTCAAAAGCCTCAGAACACTTAATCCACTAAAATGGAATGCGTCGTCCTATTTATACTTTTAATTACAATAGCATAGATATCGTAAGTGAAAATATTGTACATTAGAGCTATTTGAGCTATTATAGCTATTTGGAGATTATACCTATGAAGAAGTTTAGCGCAAAAGAGGCGAAAGATGCGTTCGGTCGACTGATTGATACAGCTCTACAAGAGCCTGTGGAAATCCAAAAAAAGGGTCGCCCGGTGGCTGTTCTTGTATCGCTTGATGAATATAAAAGACTCCAAGCCCATGAAGATGCTTATTGGGCAAATGAGGCAGACAAAGCCTCTAAAGAGGGCTTCCTTGGAGTTGAGGCGAGCGAGAAGTTTTTGAGGGGCATTTTGAGTAATGCTAAAGATTGATCTTTCAAAGAGGGCGCTGAAATTTCTCTCAAAACTTCCGCCAAAACAAGCTCGTCAACTTGCTACAAAAATTTTAGAACTTCGCACAAATCCTGAACCCCCTGACTCGAGTAAACTCAAGGGCTATGACAACTATCGCCGAGCTGACTTCGGCGAATATCGTATTGTCTATTTTGTCCAAGAGGACGTGCTCATGATTTACTTGGTCGGCAAGAGAAACGATGATGAGATTTATAAACAGAGATC
>CAYJBA010000372.1:0-2914 GCA_964367865.1 uncultured Bacteriovoracaceae bacterium
TCATATTCCGCTAAAAAATCTGGATTTAAAATTGCATATACTCGCTCTAGAATGACTCCAAAAAGAAAGCGATTTCTAAACCCGTTAGCTAATGACCCGGCAGAACAGAGTGGCTACCTCCGCTACTTCTACCGAAATTGGCGTCCAACACGCTTAGGTAGAATTTGGAGTCACGCTTACGCCTGGCTCTGTGGACTTGGTCTTACTCCCCGGTCCTTGGTCTCGTTACAAGTAAAGAGCAAGCGAGATGGTCGCCTCAATTCGACGGTCCTTGTCGGAGCTCATTACAAAGGTAGGCGCTTCCTTGTTTCAATGCTTGGAGAGAATTCGGAGTGGGTGCAAAATGTTCGGGCTAATCATGGCGAGGCCTTTATTAAACACAGACGAATGCACCCCGTTATGCTCAAAGAGATTCCCCCAAGCAGCCGCGCTCCGATATTGAAAGCCTGGTGTAAAGTTGCCACGAGTGGACGCAAACATCTTCCGATTTCGCCTGATGCTCCCGATTCTGCTTTCGAGGCAATCGCGAAAAACTATCCTGTATTTCGCATAGATTCTGACCCAGCAGCCCCCAGAGTGGGCGCCTAGCACGTGGGCCTTGTACGGCTTATCCTAGAAACACGCGAGGTTCACTCAAGCTATTTCAAAATCTGAATCCAAATCAATCCTGGCAGGCGCGTCCAAGGACCCGGTTTCTCAAGCGATAAATACTGTACAGAGATTGTATTAGTTTAAATAACCAGATGACCTTTCGCTCTTAACGCGTGATTTGAATAAATTTCATTGTCTTTTCATTTTCGGCTTGTGCTTCTCTACCAGCAGCGATTGCATCAGCCAGGGCAAAAGTCTGACTTCGCTTTAGTCAAAGTTGGTAACGCCCCATTCGCAACTGAAAAGCGCTAAACACGATACAACAGAAACAAACCCCCTAGATAAATTCATTCTATTCCTACCCGAATATTATTTTGATATTCACTCAATCCTAGTACCGGGTTCCACATTGAAGCTTGCGAGCCAAGTGTAGGCAGTTTGATTTTCCAGGTATTTAATTTATCGATAAAATCGCCATGTGTTTTTAAAAACACGCTTCTGAAATTCAGGTGCGGGAGAATTATGACAATGTGCCTGAACCGAACCCATTCGTGATGCATATCTTAACCAAAAGGAGGGGGCGACTTATAATGTGATCAAAATAAATATAATTTATATTTGAATATAATAAAAATTTTGATCACTATATAATTTAACTATTTGTAATTTTAGGATAAATTATTAATAATTATATTTTTAATGTCTTATTTATTGATCAATTAATACTTGACAATTAAACTTAAATAACGCAAACTCTAGAGATTAGACCAGGGAGTTTTTTGAACTGATGATTGAAAGAAAGAAGGAGATTTATATGTACCCCTCAATTCAAATAGTTATCCGTAAAGCAGTTATGATTTTAGTGGTCCTCACAACGTTTTCGTTTATGGGCTGTGGCAAAGACACGGTTTCGATGCGGTTTGGCAACTACGTTGCCATGAACAAGCTTGAACCTGCTTCGCAGAGAACTCAGCTAGCCATGGCAACATCCACCTCCGCGCAACGACCCTCATTGTTCATGATTCATTTGGATCGCCTCTTTGATTCGCTGATTCCAAACGCGCACGCGGCAATCAGCCAGATTAAGATGTGCTTTAAAAGATTGCGATTTAAGCAAGAAGGGCAATCGACCTCAAGCGATCCTTCGCTAGATCAAGACAATGTCGACCTCGCCTTGGGTCTTGTCACTTTAAGTACGACTGGCACAGATTTGCAATCTGTAGATATTCCAAGCGGGATTTACAAACGTGTTGAATTTGATCTAGAAGACGGCTGCGGAGTTGGCTACAGTCTGTATGTCGACAATGCGGGAATCTATCAAACGACGGATAGAATCACGGTTAAATTCAGTGGGAGCTTTGACTCAAAGGCAAGCGGCGGTGTTTTGAGTATGTCGGTCCAAAGCGTCATTACCGCTCTTTCTGGTGTGACCAACGGCAATCAGCTCAAAAACTCTGCTGAAGGCGCCAGTGGATCGTTCTAACCCGAAATTAGGCGTGAGAGATATTTTATGAAAGGCGCGAAAGTTCAAAACAAAGAGGATGGAAAGATTTCTAGGCCGGATATCTTTGCCTACCAGGACTATCGCGCCTTTTTAAAAGCTTGGATCGAGTTTACAAAAACTCGATCCAAAGGTTTTTCGCTGCGAAAACTTGCAACTCAAGCGGGAGTCGGGACCGGATATCTTTCAATGGTTCTCACCTCAAAATACGGAATATCAGAAAAAGCCCTTTCAAAAATTCTCTCGATTCTTGAATTAAATGAGACCGAGAAAGTATTTTTAAATCTACTTCGCACATTAGCTGAAAGTAATTCTCATCCTGTTCGGATTGATGCTCTTGCAAAAATTCAAAAAGTTCAGTCTTTTCGAAAAAACAATCCTGATGCGATAGAGGTCATTCAATATTTGTCCGAGTGGCATTATGTTGCAATTCGCGAAATGGCTGCGCTTACAAATTTTAAAAATGACCCCCGATGGATCAGTAGACAACTTAAAGTTCATGTCCCTCAAAATCAAATTGCGGAAGCTCTTGCTTTTTTGATCGAAAAAAAATTTATTGAATTAGATAATCATGGCCGAGCACTGTTTCCGGAAAAGAATATTCAATGTTTTGAGCAAATATATCAGGTTTCATTACGACAATTTCATCGGCAAATGCTCAGGCTCGCTGGAGAGGCGCTGGATCATACTGAAATTGATAGCCGCCACGTATTAGGGCACACGGTTGCCATTTCAAAAGCGAATTATGATCTGGCAAAAACAATCATGGAAGATGCTTTGAAAAAAATAGCTAAAATAACGAAAGACGATCGAGCCGCCGAA
>CAYJBA010000373.1:0-2896 GCA_964367865.1 uncultured Bacteriovoracaceae bacterium
ATCTAAGGCCCGAAGTCATCACTCGGTTTTTTCCGAGCGAGCTTTCGACCTCGTCACGTGGATCATCAAATAATAAATCGAGAAGTTTTCTACGCTTGGGTCTTTCAGAATAAACTACACTCGGCTTACCCTTGATCTTGGCCAGCCTGGCCGCTTCGTTGACGGCATCTTGCAAAGTTCCTAACTCGTCGACGAGTTTGTAGCCCTTGGCCTGAGCGCCTGACATGATTCGACCATCCGCCACAGCATCTACCTGAGAAGCTGATAATTTTCTTCCCGTCTGAACTGCTTTTTTAAACTGTCCTAAAACATCTTGAAGCATTTCCTGGAGTAGTGCCCGCTCCTCAGGCGCCATGTCTCGGTACTCAGCTCCGGCATCTTTATACTTTCCGGTTTTAATCGAATAGCGATGAATTTTTGCCCACTGATAAAGGTCTTTGAGATTTAGAAATTCCATAATGACGCCGATGGAGCCAGTCAGCGTACCTGGATTTGCATAAATCTTTTTTGAACCCATCGCTATGTAAAATGCTCCACTCGCCGCAACCGTTCCCATCGAGACTACCAGAGGCTTTTTATAGGCTCTGACCGCCTCGTAAATTTCTTGCGAGGGGCCGACTGCGCCGCCTGGAGAGTTCAGTCTGACGACAATTGCTTTGACCGAATCTTCGTCCGCAAAGTTTTCGAGCTTTTGAAGAATCTTTTTAGAATCCATGATCACGCCGTTGAGCTCAACGACACCGACTGTGCCGCCGCCAAAAATAGAGCCACCCGCTGAAGAGGGGCCAGGCTTACCGGAGGGGCTCGCCATAAAAACGATTCCGGAGACCAACATAAAAACAGCGAAAAAAACGCCGGATAAAATGAGGACCAAAGTCAGGGGACTAAATTTCCTTTTAGCTACAGTGGATTGTGTCATAGAGAAACCTATTTTCACTCAAGTTCAGTTTGTAAACAAGCACGGATCTACCAAAAGGAGGGGGCCACCCTTTGGTTATTGACACAAAAAAAACGCCGGGAACCTTTTCGGTAACCCGGCGTTTTAAGATCAAATCTGACTCAGGACACTAGATCAATCTTCTTTAGTGTCCGAATCGGTTTCAGCACCAGGCTTTAAAGCCGCCTTGAGCTTATCTCCGAAAAGATCACCCATGGAGGTCTTACGAGAGCGCTCACCAACGTATTGGTTGTAGTTCGCGCGCTCCTCAGTGCGTCCCAATTGCTTAATCGAGAGTCCGATACGGCGTTCCTTAGGTTCGATCGAGAGGATTTCAGCCCTAACTTGATCGCCAACCTTCAGAATGTCAGCAGGCTTTTCGATACGGTGATCCGCAATTTCGCTGACGTAAACGAGGCCTTCGACGCCCTCTTCGATTTCAACAAACGCGCCGAAATCCGTCAGTTTGGTCACGAGTCCATCAATCGCCTGATTGACACGGTAGCGGGACTTGATGCTCTCCCAGGGATCGCGCTCAAGTTGTTTCACGCCGAGTGAGAACTTCTCAGAAGCTTTGTCGATGCCAAGCACCACAGCTCTGACTTTGTCGCCCTTTTTGTATTTTTCAGAAGGATGCGCAAATTTCTTGGTCCAAGCTAGGTCGCTCACGTGGATCAAACCGTCGATTCCCATTCCGATATCAATAAAGACACCGAAATCAGTCACTGACTTGACTTCGCCCTCTTCGACGATCGTGCCCACTGGATACTTCACTTCGAGCTGATCCCATGGGTTTTCTTGGAGCTGCTTGATGCCTAGGCTGATTCTCTTGTTCTTAGAATCTACTTCGAGAACTTTACACTCGACTTCGTCGCCCACGTTCAGAACCTTTGACGGATGCTTCACGCGATCCGTCCAGGACATTTCGGAAACGTGGATAAGTCCTTCGATGCCGTCTTCGAGCTCAACGAAAGCTCCGTAGTCTTTAAGACTGACGACCTTGCCTTTGACCTTCATGCTGACTGGAAATTTATATTCTGCTTCATCCCAGGGATTGGGTGAAACTTGTTTCAGACCGAGAGATACGCGCTCTTTTTCGCGATCGTACTTGAGGATCTTCACTTTGATTTCGTCAGCCACAGCAAAGAGTTCGCTCGGGTGCTTAATGCGGCCCCAGCTCATATCTGTAATGTGGAGTAACCCATCCATACCGCCGAGATCGATAAATGCGCCGTACTCTGTGATGTTTTTCACTGTTCCGGTCACGACCATACCTTCTTGGAGGTTAGACAATGTTTCTGCGCGTTGCATTTCTCGTTCTTGAGCGACGACTGCGCGTCTCGAGAGAACGATGTTGCCACGCTTTTTGTTGAACTTAATGATTTTGAACTTAAGCTTTTTGCCTAAGAACTTATCGAGGTTTTTGATCGGTTTCGTGTCGATCTGGCTGCCAGGTAAGAACGCCTTTACGCCGATATCAACAGAAAGGCCGCCCTTGACCTTAGCGATCACGGTACCTTCGACGAGTTGATCTTTTTCGCAAGCCTGAGAGATTTCATCCCATGCGCGAATAATTTCAGCTTTGTCTTTGGAGAGGAGCATGAAGCCGTTTTCAAGTTCCATACGCTCGAGGTAAACACTCACGACGTCACCGACATTAACGTGAGCTGCCCCATGAGCATCTTTAAACTCTTGAGTGGGAACAAGGCCTTCGCACTTGTATCCGATATCGATCGTTACATACTCAGCGCCGACTGAAACAACGGTTCCATCGACTACTTCGCCTTCGCGAATTTCCTGCTGCTTTTGAGAGGCCTCAAAAAGCTCAGCGAAATTTTCGTCGCCTGATCCTTTAGTATCTTTGTTTGTTTCTTCGGGGGTTGTGTCTGAGAGGAATTCGTCCATCCAATTTTGGTTTTTAGGACGCGGTTTGGACGCTGCTTCCGCGCCTACTGATTT
>CAYJBA010000374.1:0-2891 GCA_964367865.1 uncultured Bacteriovoracaceae bacterium
ATTTCCCTACACGACGCTCTTCCGATCTACGGATTTTTGTTTGAGAGCCCTAACCACGAAGAGGAACTGGTATTTGAAAGAGCCCATGTATTAGGAGCTCCCCACGTTCTAAAGCGAATTTCGGTTTTGTCTCCGACAGACGTCTTTATCGATTTGATTCAGAAAGGCCAGAACCGGGCTACTTTTAAACAGCCAATTTATCTCAATGATCTTCATTTCGTAGTCAGCTCCAACGGCGTGAACTGGGTGGAGGCAGAAAGAATCCTCAAAGGCAATAAGTTGCTTTCGGTGGCGGACTTTGCACTCGAAATGTTAACGCAAAATTGGGGAACTCAACTGCCGAGCGAAATTCAAACTCAAAACAGAAACTGGACCAACCCAATACGTAGAAAATTGCTTTTTCGCGGCATGAAGACCCGACTAGAGCTTGAGTAAGTAATCACGTTTTGCGACGTTGGACCGGTCCGAACAAGGCTCTAAAAAACCAGAACAAGGTGCCTATCGCAATAAGCCCGCCCATTACTGCGATGCCCGCAACGAGAATCACTGGAATGATGAGGCCCAGCGCACCCGCCCAAATCCAGGGAACCTGAGTAAATTTAATTTGTGGGCCTGAAATAGGTTGTTCTTCTCGATCGAGAACGACTCCTTCTAAGACTGGTAACTCGGAGTGGCCGTTGGTTTTTGTTTGCAACATAGGCACTTTATATGACCGAAAGTGAGTGTCAAATCAAGGTTGGACATTGTTCTTTTGTGCTTTTAGAATCCCAACAACACTTGAGAAAACACGTTTTGCTCGGATTTAATTCTGGGGCCTCAACTAAATCGACTGTTTACTTTAGAGCATTCCTTCAATGTCTCTTTTTAGGACTTTTTTGCCTAACGGCCGGAGCGCAGGACCGTGATACCTGGGATGTAATTCTTCGTTGGAAGCCTGTCGCGGGTGCAAAATATTACCGAGTACAAATAGCTCGAGACCACACATTTAAGGAGATCTTGCGCCAAGAAGATACTCCCGATCTCTATTTTGTCTGGCAATACCAACAGGGAATGGAGAACAGTCAGGGGTTGGCTTTTTACAGGCTAGCCTCTATCGGTACTGAACGTCGAGCGGGTGAGTTTTCGGAACCTGTTAAAATTCCGATACCCAAGGATGTGCTTCCTCTTGTAGCAACAGACCCAAGCGTTGAGCTCGAATGTTCTAAAATCTCCCAGGATCACACCTTAAGCGTAAGTCGTTACGAGTCAGGCAAGAAAAAATTTGAAGCCTGCGTACTTGATAAAACTGAGGATGGCCCGTACCGGTCTTGGTACGAAAGTGGAACACTTCGTGCTCAAGGATATTTTAATAAAGGAGCAATGAATCGGTATTGGATGCGCTGGCATGAAACAGGCTTTCCGCGTGATGCAGGAAGCTGGAAAGAGGGAAAACCCGATGGCTCGTGGGACTTATTTCGACCGGACGGAATGAAAAAAGAAGCAATTACGTTCGAAGAGGGGATTGAATGTTCTCGTCAAAATTGGATTGACGAGAACGATCAGTTAACAGACTTGCCTCTATCTAAGACGGAGTATTTTTCGGGCTGTCTGCGGCTGAATAAAAAAATAGAATCAAAAAAAGGCGACAAGTATCTATCCGCCTCGGTACTCCTTAGCCCCTATTCGTACCATGCACAGACTACGGACCCGTCGACGACCGCATTGCCCAATGTTACCACTATCAATCAATCGCTGATTTTGGACGGCGACTATTGGTTTTTAAGCAGGTGGGGGGCCATGGCGCGTCTTGAGTTTCAGTCGTTCGGGGTGGTTGAGAGTGGTTCGAAATATAATTTCAATGCCTCCGGTCTCACTATCCTTGCAAAGTACCGGTCTATTTTAGATTCAAATGTGAGGAGTTGGTTGTTGACTCTTGGCCTGGGCCCTAGCGTTCGTGAATTTAATGATCTTAGAATTCGAATGGGTTACCTAGGAATCCAGAACGTTTTGATTAGAACGCACGGATTAATTTTCGCAGCTGAAGTAAAAAAGCAGCTGAGCTTAAGGATGAGCCTAGGCTTAGGTGTCAATTTATATTATCCGATTTCAGTATTGGGATACCAGTCTGAGGATTCAAATTTCAATCCGACCACAAGTACGATTTCCAACAATGCACCTCGCCTGAGTTTTCTCCTGGGTGCGTTGGCCAATTACCATTTTTCAAATAAGTGGACTTTGGGTGGTGGGATTTTTTTTGAAAGTCGAAATCTAGCCGTTGATTTTACATCTCAAAGTTCCGGCTTTTTCGATCAGGTCAAATCGTCTGGCCCATATCTATTAGGTAAGCTCACTTATGCCTTTGGTTCAGATACGTCAGGGTCAAAAAGTCCATAAGTTCGAGTGGTCATTTCAGACACATTTAAACGGAATTTGCGTTCTTATATAATGGAAAGGACAGAACCGAGGAACGTATGAGGGGAAGCCGTCTTTTTTCAATCCTGTCTATTTTCTTATTTTTAGCGTCATTTACCCTTTTGAATTCTTGCCTCTATTATGGTGATTTAGGAGATATTTCTGCCAGCAGTTTAAATATAGAAACAATTCATCCCTCTTGGATAAAAACAGACGGACTTGTTTCTTATTGGAAGATGGATGGCTTTGATGTTGGAACTAATCTGGCCAGCGATTCAGTTGGAAGCAATACACTCCAATTTTTTGGCGTGGTTAGCGCAGGTAATTTTGTACCCGGAAAAATAAATTCGGGTTTAGCGGTCTCTAACACTGCTGAGTACTTGGCAAATCCAGTAAGCATCCAGTCCATAGGGCTTCCGTCTTTTGGTTCGGATCAGACGCTTTCAATCTGGTTTCGCAACAATGGCGGTGCATATACGGGAAATAATCTTTTTTTACTT
>CAYJBA010000375.1:0-2870 GCA_964367865.1 uncultured Bacteriovoracaceae bacterium
AGCTTATTGCAACTGGGAGTCCGTATTTCTTCACTATTATCGTAACAGCTCCGGCCTGTCCATAATTCTCACAATATATTAAACACGCTTTCTTATCCTTAACCAGCCGATATGCTTTATCTGTAATGGATGTAAGTTCTTCGGATATGCAACAAGGATGCGTTCCATTTCCAGTATTGCTTCCAGGCCCCCGGCGTGCGCGGAAAACCACTCGTAATGGAGATATGGGCGCAATTCTAGTTCCGATTAAAAATCATGGAATGTATATTTCAGCCGGAGATGCCGGCAAAAAGGATGAGCTCAACATTGGAAAATGGGTTTCAAAAATTTCAAAACAATTTACTGGAGATCGCATCTTAAAAATTAGTCACCATGGATCTAAACATTCGACGAGTTCGGAATTTCTCAGGCTTGTTCGTCCCAGCGAAGTTTGGATATCCTCCGGAGTCGGAAACAGTTACGGACATCCACACGAGGAAACCCTGTCTTTGCTCAAGAAGTGGGGAGTTCCAATCCGGAGAACAGACGTATCCGGAATTCTCTCTAGCTCTCGGTGAGCTGGGCTTTCGAGGCTCTTGCGATAGGATCTCAATTCTCTCTCTTCTCACATTTTAATCCGGATTCTCTAACAGGGGGCAGCTCCTGCTTCGCCTGCTCCCTCACATGAGGGTTAAGAAGGGAACACAGATTCTATGAAGATTCGCGCGTCGCAGGATGCGACATGAGCGCGTAAGTATACGACGTACGGTCTTCAAAGAATCTGTGTTCCCTTCTTAACCCTCATGTGAGGGACGCTTCCGCTAGCAGGAGCCCCTATTAGAGAAGCCGGATAAAAAGTCCAGAAGAGGGAGAAATGAGAAACCGCAAGAGCCTCGAAAGCCCAGCTCACCGAGAGCTAGAGAAGAAGCCGCCCACCATCTGCGATAAACACGTCACCCGTTACCCAAGCCGCATCTTCGCTCAAAAAGAAGCGAATGGGACCTGCAATGTCATGGGGCTCGCCCACGCGGCCAAGCGGAAACGTCGCTCCACGCTTTGCATAAAATTCTTCAAGTTCATTATCACTATGGTGATAGGCCTCATGGAGTGGGGTTCGGACAATCCCAGGGCAAACGCAGTTTACAGTAATGTTGTCTTTGCCCAGTTCTTTAGCCAAAGTTTTGGTGAGCTGAATCATCGCAGCCTTTGAAACCGAATAGGCGAGTGCAAAATGATTAGGAAGAATTCCGGCAGTAGAGGAAACATTAACGATTCGACCACCTTCGGGATTTTTCGCCATGCTCCCAATCACACCTTGAATCAGTAAAAATGGAGCCTTGAGGTTTACTGACATCGCATCATCCCACTGTTCGGCTGTGGTTGTATGGATTCCGCCAAAGGGATAAGTTCCGGCATTATTGACAAGGCCGTAAATTCCTTTATGAGCGCCTTCGATTTTTTCGAGAGTTGTTTTGATACTTGCTGGATCTTTTAAATCACATGTGAAAACGCTCACGAGATCCGAAGCGCCACCCAACTCTTTTGCTGCGTGATCCAGTTTCGCGCGATCTCGACCAATCAAAACAATACGATATTTCTTCGTATCTAAAAGGAGCTTGGCAGTAGAAAAGCCGATTCCACTGCCGCCTCCCGTAATAATGACCGTTTTTAGCTGCTGCCGTTCAGGTGTCATAGGTCTCGATACTGTATTAGAACCCAAGGAATTTCAAGATGTTATAGCCTAATTCCTCTTATATATGACTAAATTAGTATATTAATGATAAGATATAAAATTAGGGGGAGTCAGCTTTCTACCGATAAGAATTTAGAGGCTTTCCCTTAAAATACGAAGGCTTATTTAAAATGGGCGGGAATAGGCAAATACGACCGATCGGCATTTTTCTACTGGCTGCACTTACGGGTGCCACGAGTTCGTGTGCTCTCCCCGGAAGCAACTCGCGCAATCACTTAAAACAATGCGTTCTCAACCCAGACCAAGCTGGTACTCTTGCTGGAAATTGGCGCGCGCTCCCGGTCCCGGTTGCAGTTTATTCGGGAGCGTTTGGCGGGTCTGAGATCGCTGACATCAATGCAGCTGCTGCAACGTGGAATGACCTTGCGAAAGCCAGCCTCGCACGAACTTTAATTGATACCGGACCCAGCAGGACATCAAGCACAGCGAAGCCGACCCAGGTTTGCCAAACCGGTATTATTCAAAACGGACAATTTACCGGCAACGTCGTCATCTACAAAGATGCCGTTTGGCCCTACACTAATATCCCGAGCGCTATCGCGCTCACCAGCTATTGCCTCGGGCCCTCAGGAGGTCAGGCTGTTCCCAGTCTCACCACGGCGATTATGGAAGTTAACTATCAGAATTTTTTCATTTCTGGAAAAAAACTTCCGGATCTTCAATCCATTATTACTCACGAAATGGGCCACATGATCGGAGTCAATCACAGCTGCGAGAGCACTGGAAAAACGGGAACACCCGCTTGCAACAGTTCGCCCGCAGAATATTTTGCCGCTATCATGTTTCCTGTGTTTGGTTTTGACGCCAGTGGACTGGGTGAAAGTAAACGCGTGCTTCAGGATAATGACGAAGGAAGAGCAAATTGTCTTTATATTCCGGGCGCGATTTAAATGCCCTGGCTTCTGGGGCAGGCTGACTGATGCCTGATGCCTGATGCCTGATGCCTGATGCCCGCTGCCCGGGCAGTTACGTAAATCTCGACAACACTTCCCTCACCATCTTGTGCGACCCAATCGATCGCAGCGCTTGAACCATATCTCGCACTAATTCCTTAGAATCCAACTTAGGATCAATCGTATCTATGATCGCAAGAACGGAGGATTTATCCTTAATCTTGCCTAAAGCAATTACTGCCTGC
>CAYJBA010000376.1:0-2868 GCA_964367865.1 uncultured Bacteriovoracaceae bacterium
AAGCGGAGCACCCTGCTTTGACAGGAACAGGTATAACGCGCACCTTTACCAAAAGGAGGGGGCCACCTAAAATGGCGGATTCGGCAGTTTTTGCGAGATCCACCTTAATTCAAAGTAGTTACTAAATCGTGTGCCTAAACTGTGTCAACGCTGAATGACGTCAGATGACATCATTTCAGCAGTTAACACCGATTTCATCTTATGAGGCTACGTTTTCCCTAGGGATTAGCCGAATGGATTCCGTTGCTCCCTGAACCTCAATACCTGCAAGCCGTACATACCGTTGCATGGTTCGTAGCTCCTTCCAGCCACAAATCTTCATGACCTTAGCTGGCTCAACTCCATTTCTTAGCATCTGAGTAGCAAAACAAGCCCTGAGCGTATGGAACTTAATGCTTGGTAGTCCATGGATATAACAAAAGGCTCTTAAGACTTTTGCTTGCAATCCCTTTTCCCATTGCCAATACCGTGGAAAAACATGTTCATTTTCTCCTGTTTCTTTTTGCTGCTCTTTTAAAACAGCTTCAAGGTCTTCGGAAATGGGAACCTGTCTCCAGTATCCGGCTTTGGTGGACTTAATGGACTTCATTCGGCAGTTATGTGACTTATTCACATTTAAAAGCCTGTTTCCAAAATCCAAATCTTGCCAAGTAAGAGCATAAAGCTCACCAGATCTCATGCCTGTCAGTAGCGCAGTCATCCATATTCTTCGCCACTCATGCTTTTCATCATTTGCATGACGAATAAGTTTTTGAATTTCGTCAATCGTTAGGATTTCAGGTTTCTTTTCAGAATCCCGTCCTAAAACGATATCAAAAGTTGGTGAGCGTTGAAGACCCTTTACAAGGCCACTTTGGATTCCAAAATCAAAGACACCTTTTATGATCTGCTTTAATTTTTTACGATGCCCAAAGCAAAGACCCTTCACTTTCATGTTCTCAAATACTTGATTCATGACAAATGGGTTTAAGTCAGTAACGGGTTTATTCCGGTATTGACCAAGCCATTTGTTTATTGAGCCCAAGTAATCATCTTGGTTAAGTTTTGAACGCTGGCCATTTGCAACTCTCGTTTTTGAAGAGTGCTCGTGCCATTGGTTTAAAAGCTCACCCCATAAGATCCCGCGTGTTTCAACTTGATAAAGTTCTCGCTCGCATTCTTTTTTAAGTCTGGCTTCTTCCTTCTCCGCTAGTGGCAAACTGGTGATGCCACCAGCCTGCTTCGTCACCCGAAGATTTGGGTTTTGGCCCGACCTAACAAAGATGCGAACTCTAAATAAAGTTATTCCGTTTTTTACATATTCCTGAATCATGCACTTCTCCTTTTGTGAGATGTGCTGGTCTCAAGAAGCCTATCGAGTTCGGCGCGATTAAATCGAAGACTTCTTCCTAGTTTGCAGTAAGGAATTTGTCTGCGATAAACCAACTGCCGAAGTGCCCCTAATGACGGAAGCCTCAAATACTTCACTGTTTCGCGGGAGGTTAACCACTTTAAATTGTCAAAGAACAAAACTTCAGTTTCTTTCTTAGCCGATTCACCTTCTAGAGGCAAACTTGTTATAATATCTCCTTGTCTAATAGGTTTAAAATCCATTCTGAAAAACCCCTTTGGGCAGAAGCCCTAATAAAACTAAATATTTGGTGGCTCATTTTTTTTGGATCTCAGATTTTAAGTTTTCATTTTAGCGTTAATTGCAGACTTTTTATTCGGTCTATTTCTTTTTGGCTTACTCCTGACTTTTTTGCTAAACTCGGCCAAGATTTAATGGCCGCTCTAGTTTCATCTATGACCCTTAAAGCTTCGCCTATACCAAAGCGATCAGCCAATTTATTTAAGTCATCAACAGTTACACCCTTGTACTTTCCATTCACGGACATTAAGTGCTGACTTGTCCATTCACCTTTTGGGTTATGAGCAAACGAAATATCGTAAGCAGGAGCTAATTCCCAACTGCTGCCCTGACGAAGTAGAAACGAAAAGTTTTTAGTGTGATCATCGCAATTACGTCCCATTATGTTGAATACCATTCGCCGAAAGGCCTCGACCTCTGCCTCGTGTCCAAGTGAAAGTTCGCGAATTGTCATAAAGAGTTGCTCATAGCTGTTAGTAGATTTTTTCTTGTAGTCTAAGTGATTCATCGCACACAAGCTCTGCATGTGATGTTTCGTATGACTTCCTTCACGGTCAAAGCGCTTAGTCATAAAGTGCGCTCTGCCATTTTCTTCAAGCAAAGCACACTCTGACATATTAATACCAGCTTCTCGCGCCATTAAATAATAGGCGTATTCAATGCGGCCATAATCTTGCGACGAACCAAGCTCACGGTCTTCGCCCATTCCGTCAAACTTTAAAAGCCAATGCTCAAACCCCTCTGGCGCATCCATTTGGCCTGAGCGAATTTCTTTAGTCTTTGGATTCCAGGCAATAACTGCTTTGGCACGAGCGCCACCGGCTGAAGTACCAACTTCGATAATACTTCTAAGTGCGGCACTTGCATGATCGTCATCATCGACTTTTCCTTTAAGCATTTTTCGGGCCTCAGTCACAAGACTACTCATCTCTAGAGCCGTTGGCTTTTGTGTTCTTGGTCCACGAGTGGGACTAAACTCAAGTGCTCCCATTGAACGCTTACCCATGTAAGCTAGCCGATCAAGTGGAGTTACTTGCTTTGCGGAAATACCTTTGTCCGCCATGTAGCGATCAATAAGTGCATTACCAAAATCATCTGGCAAAGCATCTGCGAGCATTGCAGGGAGTCTCTTGTAAGTGGCTTCCGGCAAATCAGTAAATACAAAAGGCACTTCGGTATCGGTAAGCGGCATGTGCAGCGGAGACACCTCGATGCCACTTTTGCCAAAAGACTTGTCG
>CAYJBA010000377.1:0-2866 GCA_964367865.1 uncultured Bacteriovoracaceae bacterium
CGTTTAAGGCTGGTCGGATTCGTATTCTAGTTGCGACTGATATCGCGGCTCGCGGAATCGACGTGGTCGATATCGCGCATGTGATTAATTATGATCTTCCACAGGTTCCTGAGGATTACATTCATCGAATCGGCCGCACGGGCCGAGCTGGCGCCAAGGGCCAAGCGTTGTCATTACTTACGAAAGAAGAACGAGGACTTTGGAGAGATATCGCTCATCTTTTAAAAAAGACCGGCTCTGCAGAGCCTGTGATGTTAGAAGGAAAAGTTCCTGCGATTAAAATCGAGCTGGGCGGCTCGGAGTCCTCAGAAAGACCACAGCACCGTCATCGCGATCAGCGTCGTGAAAATCGTGGCGGTGGCGGTGGAGGGGGCGGAGAAAAGCGCCGAAATCAAGGCTGGGGAAAACGCCCGCAAGGACGTTCTGGCGGAGACTTCAAGGGACGCCCTCAACGGAGCCACCATCAGGCTGCAGGTCCCAAGCACCATTCGGCCGAAAACGAGCCTCAGGGCAGTGTTTTGGGAGTTATTAATATCTAGTTTTGAAGGTTTCTGAAATGTCGGAAGTTGCGATCCAAAATAGAAACCTCAAAATCGAAACGCTTTCGAACGATCGCGTCTACCGAGAAGCTTGTCTTAAATTTCTACCCACCAGTCGCCAGGAAATGAAATGGCGGGGTTGGGACGAAATTGATGTCCTTTTAGTTTCAGGCGATGCTTACGTTGACCACCCGACTTTTGGAGTTCCTTGTCTTGGCCGTTTTTTAGAAAGCTTGGGACTTAGAGTTGGAATTTTGTCTCAACCCAAATGGGATTCACCCGCCGATTTTTTATCTATGGGGCGCCCCAGGCTTTTTAT
This sequence comes from uncultured Bacteriovoracaceae bacterium, assembly GCA_964367865.1. GTDB lineage: Bacteria > Bdellovibrionota > UBA1018 > UBA1018 > UBA1018 > CAYJBA01. Next base: position 859 of record CAYJBA010000377.1, read on the forward strand.
CGGCGTTTCGTCTGGAACTGTCGATAGCATGATCAATAATTACACAGCAAATAAGCGCCCCAGGTCAGATGACATGTACTCAGAAGACGGAAAAGGGGGCAACCGTCCAGATTACGCAAGCATCGTTTATTCTAAACTGGCTCGCGAAGCGTTTCCAGGAGTTCCTGTCGTAGTGGGTGGGGTCGAGGCAAGCCTCAGGCGTCTTGCACATTACGACTATTGGCAAAACCGTATTCGGCCGTCAATACTAACTGAGCTCCATGCGGACCTCCTTGTATTTGGTATGGGCGAAAAGACCTCGCGCGTATTGGTTGAGGAGTTTCAAGCCGCATCCCTAGAAGCTGGAGAGCCGCTTTCGGTCGCGCATCCTGCGACGCAAAAGGCTCTTGCTCATCTTAAAATGCAAAGGGGAGTGGCTTATATCGCTACTAAGGATGAAGCACGCGCTTTGGAGCCCCGGTTTACCATCCCGTCCTTCGAAGAAGTGAGAGACGATAAGAAAAAATTTGCAAAAGCATCGTATTTTATCGAATACGAAGCGAGTCCTTATAATGGTCGCAGAATGGTGCAGTACCATGGCTCGAAGGCTGTTGTTGTTAATCCTCCTGCGCTTCCGCTGACCACTGAGGAACTCGATCAGGTCTATGAACTACCTTTTACTAAAGAGCAACATCCGCAATATAAAAAGAGAATTCCGGCTGCAGATATGATCCGTTTTTCTGTCAACGCCACTCGGGGTTGCTTTGGGGGCTGTTCTTTTTGTGCGATTACGCTGCACCAAGGCCGCATTGTGCAGAGTCGCTCTGAGAAAAGCTTACTCAATGAAGTCGAAGGTCTCAATCGTGTTCCGGGGTTTAAAGGCATAGTGAGCGATATCGGTGGACCCACGGCCAACATGTACCAGCTTCGTTGCAAGAGCACTGAGATTCAGAGTAAATGCCGCAAACTCTCCTGCGTTCATCCGAAAGTTTGTCCGCACTTGCATACCGATCATACGCCCCAGGTCGATTTACTTAAGAAGGCTAAAAAAATTCCTGGGATTAGAAAAATTCATATCGCTTCGGGCTTGCGATACGATATCGCGCTCGCCGATAAAAAAGCCGGGCAAGAATATCTGCGTGAGCTCATCACCCACCATGTAGGCGGGCACTTAAAAGTTGCACCCGAGCATCTGGACGAAAAAGTTCTGCACTTAATGAAAAAGCCGGGACTCAAGAATTTCGATGAGTTTGCGGATTATTTTGCCAAAGTTTCTAAAGAAATAGGAAAAGAGCAGTATTTGGTTCCCTATTTTATTAGCGGGTTTCCGGGAACCACCCACGAGCAGATGGAAAAGGTCTATGAATATCTACGTGACAAGGGTTGGAAGCTACAACAAGTTCAAGGATTTATTCCGACTCCAATGACGCTGGCTACGGCGATGTTTTGGACAGGGATTGATCCGATGAGCAAAGAGCATCTTTATGTGGCTAGAGACTGGAAAGATCGAAAAATCCAGCAAGCGCTTTTGCAGCCCCATAAGCCTGAGCACCGCGAGATCCTCCGAGATTATCGGAGTAAACAACGCCGCACTGCAGTTTCAGCGGGTTTGACTCAAGCTAAGAAAAAGGGCAGAAGTCTGGTGGAACCCCCGAAAAAAGCCTTGGGTCCTAGGCTTCTTTTAGATAAAAGATAAACCAACATGAAAAACCTAATTAAGCCCCGTTGGAAAGCATGGAGTACCGCGTTTGTTGTCGTGATTGCCTTTGCAGGTCAGTCCGTTGCAATGGGCCCGGGTGGAAAAAGCTCGCATCACCCTGGAAATTTTGCTGGAGGAATTGTACTAGGCGAGCCTACAGGTCTCAGCGGTAAATTGTGGACCGATTCGGAACATGCGATAGATATGGGCCTGGCGTTTTCGGTCAATGACTACGTTTTATTTTTTGCTGATTACCTGATGCATTATCCTGGTGGGTTTGGACATTCCTCTGAATTTATCAGTCGAGTTAACCCCTATGTTGGGGTGGGC
>CAYJBA010000378.1:0-2858 GCA_964367865.1 uncultured Bacteriovoracaceae bacterium
ATCTACTTCTTCGAATTCCACATGACTAGATATTCTGCTGCATGCGACGAGGATCAAAATCATGGGGCTGAGCGCGATGATCGCGACAAATGTCTGAGCTCTTGTTTTCATGAATAGCTGACCCCTTTCACACCGGGGCCCTAGGAGCAAGACTTATGCCGGATACATCATTGAAATTATTAGTGTTTTTTATGTGATCTGAGATGAAATTCGTATCATTTTTACATAGTGTTTACATAGTGCGTCATAAAATGTCACTGGTAGAAATTTCGTCTATTTTTAAGAGCAAAGACTCAAGAATCTCAGTCTCACTCCGTCCGCTTTTCTTAGACAACGTTTTGAGTTTTTCGATGGCTTTGGGTTCTAATCTAAAAGATTTTAGTAATTTTTTTCTCCTTAAAATCTTTACACGTTTGTCCAAAAGCGGAAAGTCTAACCAAACTTTTACTTTCTCATAAGGAATTCCAAAAAAATCTTCGCCTTTAGGCGCAGGTTCGCGCAAAAGCCGAATAACCTGCGCCAGCTCCTTGTGTCTGATCGGATCAAAATCAAAATGCTTTCCGAGACGTAAAACAGCCGCGGGTAGCACTTCAAGAATCCGTGGTTCAACATTTTGCCCAGCCCAAAGCACGTCGTCTATACGAAGGCGTCGATTAGGCTGGCGTAAAATTTCGAGATTTGTCCTGAGCAAACCTTTTGCCGTCAGAAAGCCCATCGTCTCGAGAAATCTAGGATCACGACGGTACTTTTCGTCTTGCTTGGCCTTCTTTTTAATTTTCTCGATTAGGGCGTCTTTATTCATAGAAAATCCTCTGTGGCAATCGCCTCACGAATGAGCTGCTTGTTTTTTTGAGGCGCTTTGATCGCTTTGCTGAGCAACGCGGATTCGGGATCAATGTACTTAATGTTCACATGCTCAAAATCAAACAGATCCTCAAATTTCGATCCCTTCGGTATCCAAATCAAGTGACTATCTTCGTCGTAAATCAGTCCTTGCGTCTCCAATAACCTTTTCAATTCATTCTTGACCACATGTTCCATGCGCAAAGCAGCATCTAGATCGCCCGTTTGAGCGAGAGACAAGATCAAAGATACTTTTTCATTTACAAGTAAGCTGACCTGTCCCAAGAGCCGAACCTCGGACTTCGCAATCGGTGTAAGACCCTCCACTCGCCTTTCGCGATTGATCTCGGCAACACGTCTGTCCAATTGCCCGAATAAGACTTCTAGTTCTCGTTTAAATGCTTGCATCCCACCCTCAATATCGGTGAAACAATATATATTGTAAATACAATATATTTATTAATAATTTCATATAATTATGTATTAAAAAAAGATCCTATCCACCTCTATGCTATACTCACCCCTGGGGACGTACTGGCTTCGACGGGAGTGTTGACGTCTCAGATGCATGCCGAGGTGCTGCCAGGCCTCGTTAAACCGGTAGCAAAAAGTATTCGCAAATAACGAATACGCTCTCGCAGCTTAATATAAGCAGCGACGTCTAACCTGATCTCACCCATGGACCGGGATTAGACGCCATTCAGTGGGTTAGCTCTCTTGGTCTCGCAGATGCCTTGAGAGTGAAACAAAAGTCTGCGGAGGGTAGAAAGAAGTCTGGCTATGGACGTCTCTCTATCCAATCCAATTCATAGCACACGCATGTAGACTCTGTGTCTGATCGCTTTCGGACGTGGGTTCGATTCCCACCGTCTCCACCATTACAAACAACAGACGCACCATTGGACGAAAAAAATCCAGTGGCGCGACTGTGATACGCGGGCAGGACAAATAGATTGTTGGGAATGGCCCCGGAGTTAGACTCCGAGGCCATTTTTTCTTTTGATGCTGGCAATGCAAGGGCGCTCTCTTTGGCTGTCACGTAGTAGGTGTGAAGCCCTTCGCGCGTGTATATGAGGCGATCCACAAGCCGTCGTATCAGCCGCTTCTGAACCACGGGGCTGGCTTTGGGCCACCCTTTTTTGAAGGTCAGAGCACGGTCCTCAATGACAGCCCTTGCTTCCTTGGCGTCGTTGTTCTGGTCTATTTTTGTCAAGATTTGATCGCGGAAGGAGCCAAGCTTCCTTTTTCTCTCAGCCAACTTTTCGAGTTTCTCTCGAATCAAAGGCAAGACATCCTGATTTTTATCCATTTCAGAATGGAGTCTGAACGCCGAATCAATGTCCTTATCCAGTGACACCAACTCCTTTTCAACCCGATCTCGTTCAGCCAGAGAATCCTCACCCTGAACCCCAATAATTTTTCGGATATTCTCTTCAACGGAATTCAGGTAGCCAGACCTCAGCAACATTTCGTCCAAATGTTCAATCACAGCAGCTTCGATTTCATCTGCTCGAAATCTTTTCAGCTTGCACTTGATGACATCATCCATGACAGCCTTGTGCCCGTAGTAACGATGCGCTTGGTTTCGTCCGTGAGAGGCTTGGCCGATCAATGCCCTTCCGCATTCTCCGCATCGCAAAATTCCCGACAACAAAAAGAAACGCGGTTTGGAGTCCTTCAAACGAGTGCGCTCCTTCTCACGATTTTCCTGAAGGAGATTTTGCACTGAATAAAAGGTATCTTCATCGAGAATTGCTGGCCAAGAAGCATTTACAATTTGGTGCCGCTGCCAAGATTTCAAGGAATCCTGTTCTTCATTCTTTTGGAGGCGATTTACTTCTCGCTTGCCGATATATGCCATGTTCATGAGATGCGACCTCACTGAACCACCGGTCCAGCGGCCAGCGGCTATGTGCCGACATTTCCGTCCGGGTGCCACCTTGGCCCGAATATCAGTACCATTCAAAATCTTCGCAGCGCCCTGCAAACTCGACGTATCGAGGTAAGATTGGAAG
>CAYJBA010000379.1:0-2857 GCA_964367865.1 uncultured Bacteriovoracaceae bacterium
AGTCGCGACAGTGAGCGCGGTGATATCAATCTTTCAAATGACCGCTACACCTGTCCCCAAGTCAGAGAAGCACTTGCTAGTAATGGAACCCTTGGAACGCAAGGCCTAGTTTATCCACTGGATAGCACCTTTGCCCTCTCTCTTGGAAAAACCAATGACTTTCAAGTCGGAATCGAAGCTTTTACCAAATTATCCAATGGTGCAGACCCAACGGCTGTTAACTCAGGCTGCTCAGGGAGCTCTACATCGACCGGCACAACTGGAAACAGCAATACTTTTATTCGTTCTTGCTTAGGATTTGCTTCAAAACCCAGCTCGGATGGCACCTGCCCCTATTTCAGAGATGCAAACAATCTTATTCGTCCGACATTTAGATTAAGAAAATATGTTGCGATATACCCTCCCATTTTTGATTCAAACGGAAATTTTTTAAAGGAAGCGCAGGCAATGGACGTTGCTTTCGTTTTGGATCGGCCCGCAAACTCTCCTACTGCTGACCCCCTTAAACCCTTTACGATTCGGGGCCCCAAACCCTGCCCCTATGCCTTTTTTGATAAAAAAGGAGTCACCGGACTAGTAGATGCTGGGTATACCAATACAGGTGGATTTCGTCCGAGATATCTGGGCACTGATAACATGGATTGGACGGGAACAAATGTAGATGGAATTCAGTTTCCTAATTTTGATGATGGACCTAATTCGTGCGCGGCCGTGTTTCCGCTCCTCAACGATACTGGAACAATGTTTACACTGGGAACACTCTTTGAGCTCACACCCGGAAGCGCAAATCGCAATCCTGGAATCTCGAAAACAAAACCAGGGCGCCAGTATATAAGACCTATTCAGGCCTTTACACCTCATTACGAAGAGGACCTGGATTTTCAAGCTTGTGCTCCCCAGGCCACTCCTCTTCGGGATCCCCCTCTGCACTTTGCGCGCGACAATACGACAGGAAACGTATCTTGGTGTGCTGAAAATTATCCCACGCAAAATGATAATATCCCACAACTCGAATTTCGCACGACCCCTAGCACAGCTTACGTCGGAAACGTGCGGCCTTTTACTTCACACGGCACTAAGCACTCAGCCAGTAACTCTTGTGTTGCTACTGTACCGTTATCCACTCCCACATCAGTGGCGGTTTATCCTGCTACGGGACAGGCGCTTCATCCCAATATAATCGCGACGCTTTACCAAATCGACTCGTCCGATAACAGGCTTGATTACTGGTTAGGAACGCCGCTGGCTGCATATAATTTTGCGATAGCTACTCCTGCCCAACTCTATGCGCCTGTTACCTGCGACCGCACTGTCGTTACTCCTCAAGTCACCTGGGCCGGTTTCCCGCTCCTAGCAAATCCGCCTGACGTTGAAACTGCTCTGATGAGTGATCCCGCCTATCAATGTACTGTGAGTTACGACAATGGCGGGCCAAAAACAGATAAAAAAACGCCTACAGGCGGCTGTTGCGGTCCCAATGTTCATCTTTTTACCGGCTTTCAGGCGGCCGCTCCCCGCGAACTTAATAATATGAGTGCTCACCTTGAGCCAGACGCCGCATGTTTAGTTCCACAATATTAGAACTTTTCATTACCGAGCCTCTCAGGAGCGATCTTGCGATACTTGCCGAGCTCAAATCTCAGGGCGAACTTCTTTCGCGAAAATCCCTAAAACTATTTTTCATAGAAGGTCAGGTCTTTCGCAATGGCCGACAACTAAGCCCGTCATTTGTCTTGCAGCCAGGACACCATCAGATTGAAATTCGAACTGCCTCGCTCTCCATGGATCGCACCTCTAAGCCATCCACGCGCGGATCCTTTGTTCCAGTCATTTATGAAGACGATTTAATTTTAGTTTTGAATAAACCCTCGGGTATCCCGTCCGTTCCTCATTCGCCCGTAGAAACAGAAACAGCCGTTGGATCTGCTCTCGCTCATTGCCCCTCCCTTGCGCTCGTTGGCCGCGCAGGGCTCGAGCCCGGACTATTGCATCGACTTGATACCGAAACGAGCGGACTTCTTGCCTTTGCTAAAACAAATAAAAGTTACGAATGGCTAAAATTTGCCTGGAAGTCGGGCGCCGTAAAAAAAGTATACCGGGCGATTTCAAGTTCTCCTAAACACAAACCCCGGCCACGCGCTCCTCAGATTCTCAGTCCTATACTTGCCCATGTTGCAAAATCTTCAAAACGAATGATGGTTTGGAATGAAAATGAGAATCATAAACCCCTCATTCGGGGAAAGCCCCTCTCGACTAAAACCCATTTGATGAGTGTCGCCTCCACTAACAAAAATCAAATAGATCTCACTCTTGAAATAAAAACCGGAATCATGCATCAAATTCGATGTACCCTTGCGCATCTGGGCTGGCCCGTTTTAGGCGATCCCATTTATCGCGGAGATTCATCGACCCGACTCTGGCTCCATGCCTGGAAACTAGAGTTTCCGACTTTGGACCATCCTGATGGGATTAAAGTTGAGGCACCCCTACCCTTGGATTGGCCAGGAAACCTGAGTTAAAATCAGAAACTCACTCCGAGTCCCAGATACGGAAGTGCATAAAAAATGCCCCCCATTCTGCCAAGGGCTACGGTGGACTCGATAAATATACGATCGGTTCCGTAAACATCCCACCCGACTCCCCATTGAATGCCTGCTGAAACATATGCTGCGGTTTGATCAAGTGGATAGGCATTTACCGAGGCGGTATTAAGCGCTCCGAACCAGTAATGAGTTACACCACAACCTAAATGAACCAGAAGAGTTTGGTGTTCAAGGGAGAATACCCCTCTGTACCCCCCAAGATTTCCATCATCGGATCGCACTCCCAGTTCAAGGAGATTAATTTTAATTCCACC
>CAYJBA010000380.1:0-2849 GCA_964367865.1 uncultured Bacteriovoracaceae bacterium
CCCCCGATTGTCGTCCGATAGTTCACTGAGTTGAGTCGTGAAAAATCCAAACTGACCTTGGTCCGCTTCAGGATAGTTAATTGACTTATAATCCGGCGACGCAATTTTGCTCAGCTTCACAAGCGAATAATGATGAACCACGGAAAAGGTCAGGTCCGAAAGAGATTCGATGTCTTTTCCTGCGCAGGCTAAATTTGTGGTGTAATTTTTTTCAACTTGGATGTTAATCGCCTCATTTTCAAGCTTCATCGAGATGTAACGGGATCCTGTTTCAGGAAAACAAGCTCCCATAGAGAAAAAATTTTCAAGCTCCACTGGAAGCGTGTTTACTTCCTGAACCGCAATGTGGTCCAGGTCCGGTTTAAAGCGAGTTTTTTGATTCCATAGGATCTTGGTATTCTCTTCTTCTTGTTGCGAGCATTCGCCCACACTGTTTTCTCTACATTTAAAATCAATGTGAGATACGGGAATATGAAGCACAGGCTTTAAATTTGTCGAATTGTCGACAAATCTTGCGTCCTCGTCCACTTCTAGGACGTCAAGCGAGCCTTCGGAGAAGCGAAGTTTCACGATCTTTTGGTCTCCCATCCAGTTGGGCCGCGAAGCTGCCGATGTGCGAGTAGATTCAAGAACTGATGGCAAATAAAGGTACTCGGCATGCTCATCGATTATCGCCTTATTATAAACGGTGTCTTTGAGTAAGACGTCGTAGGGTTTAACTTTCGTACATCCCGTCAGAGCCACTAATCCCAGAACCAATAAATTTCCAATTTGACGTTTCATAGGCACCTCTTCCCCCTTAAAAAATTATAGTCATCCCAACAAATACGGTTGAATCATTTGGATTAAATAGCGCGACTCTCGAATCTGTACCGTTTTCGCGATAGGCGGCTCCCGCATTGCTATGACCCAGAGAAAAACTGGTTTGCGGGGTAAACGTATATGAGAGAGTTTCAGTGAGTTCGAAATTATTTTTCGAAGTTCCCTGATAGGTAAAACCAACTGAACGCTCACCATAAAGTTCAAGGCTTAGTGTCTGTAATATGTGCAGGGTTGTATTGAGCGAGGCCAAGAGAGAAAGACTGGTGTTTGATTCTCCTAGTCGGTTGGTTTCAAATTCGTGAGCATTTTTTGTCGCGGCCATAGAAGTGAGCAAGCTGAGCTGGGTTAGTCCAATTCTTGAAAAATCAAATGCAACCTTTGCTTGGGCCGTAGCGGCGCTCAGAAACGAGTCTCGTCTGGGTAAAATAGTATCAGTAGGAAAGGTTGCTGAGATCGAGGGAATGATCGATAAAAATGGATTTAAACTCAGAGCACTGTGAGAGAGACTGAGCTTTGTATTCTTTAATTTAGTCTCTCTTTCGTGAAGAATATTTTGAATGAGAGCAAGTTTGACACCCAATTTAAGGTCTTCGTTCAATTGAATTGAAGGCATAAACACGAATTGTGTATCAACGCTTCGATCGATATCCGCGACTTCATGGAGACTGGTTGAAATTTGGGTATCGGCGATCAGTCCGAACTGGCTTTTTTCGGGAGTTTCGGCAACAGACTGAGAGGCCTGACTCAGGGCTGCAGTAGCGGCTAAAGTGATAAATATTGTAATAAATAAAAGAGACCTCATATCCCTACACACTCCGGGGTGGGACTTGTGCAGTCGGTATGCCAAGGATGTATTCAATTATAGGCGATTTAAGGACAGAACAAGCTATGATCTCGGTTGATCGCCGGTGTCAAAGCGGCTCGCCGGTGTTATTAGGGGTCGATGTAAACAGCTCGACGGGCTTAAAGAGGCGAATTTGGTTTTTTAAATTCGATCGGAATAATAATAGAAATCACCTGCTCGCCCGGCGGAGGAGCAAAGGGAGCAGCGTTTTTAATACAGTTGAGTCCGTGAGCATCGAGATCGGCGTTGCCGCTACTTGCGATAGCCTCAATCTGTATAATTTGTCCCGATGGCCCGATCGTTACGGCAACTTGAAGCTTCCCACTGATATTATTTCTTTGAAAAGTCAAAGGGTAGGTCACCTGAGCGATCATGTTTTCACGAATTTGTAAGAGGTAATCAGAATAGATTGATGAGATTTCGTGATTCGATTGAGGGGTTAGTGTCTGGCCACCGGCCACAGGGGCGGCCTTGTGCTTAACGGTCCGAGCTGGGTTGGTTTTCGCGCTGGTTGCAGTAACTTCAATTGGAGTAAAGATCAGTGGAGCGCCGTTCGAGAGTAGAAGAAGTAAAAAAGAAATTCCTCCTACGTGAAGGAGAAGAGAGGCGAGAAAAAACAGGAAAAAAGGATTTTTCATTTTTAAGGCAGGGCCGCTAACTCTTCAACCGAATTACATCGAAACGGCGGGCTCTCAACTCTTTCTGTACCCACAGTACTCGCACACTCAGATTTATAATGATGCCCAGGCAAAATTAGGGTCTCTGGCGAAAGGTTTTTAATGCGTTGGAGGGATGCGTACATTTCCCGATTGCTTCCAGATTCTAAATCCGTTCTTCCACAATCGCGAATAAATACCGTATCTCCGGTAAATAAGCAGTGGGGTGCGCCTTCAACCAGATACGAGCATTCTCCCGCGCTATGACCAGGGGTATGCAGTATTTTAATTCTAAGTTGTCCAATGAGAAGGGTTTCACCGTCCTTAGCGTGATGCAGGCGGGAGTGAGAAATCGTAGCCTGAGTAAGCCTCACTGCGTCCTGATCGTGAACGACCAGAGTGAGGTGGGGGTCTTGCCCCAGCAACGGCTCGACTCCTCCAATATGGTCGTGATGAGTGTGAGTCAGCAAGATATGAGTAAGCTTTATAGAATTTTTTACGAGTGCCTGTTCAATAGTTACTAGCTC
>CAYJBA010000381.1:0-2842 GCA_964367865.1 uncultured Bacteriovoracaceae bacterium
TTTTGCGCGTTTTTTCAAACGGATTCGCGACGCGCCCTTGTGTTGTGGCTGTCGGCGGGTTTTTCAACTTCAACGGCAATTTTGGCGTTCACGGGTCCATGGGGTGCGATGGCATCCCTGTTGGGCGTCAGCCTCGGCGGGAGTGCATTTTGCGGGTGGTCCGCCGCATTTGACAACGAAGGAAACGCCACGGCGTCTAATCGAAAGCGTGCAAGCTGGTCAAAGGCTGGAACCGTGCTTTCAGTTTGCGCGGCCACCGGCTTTATTGGGTTTGTATCTGCAAGTGCGGGTTTTCAATGGGTCGCTGGAAGCTGAGACAGACCTGAGATTTTAGTGTCGTTTGTAGCGACGATTTTGCTTTCTACCGTTTTAGGTTGGAAACTCGCCTTTGATATGATTTTAGGAAAAGTGGCGATTGAGGTCCCTTGGATTTCAGTGCTGTCTCCTTTTGTTTTAGTTTTCTTGGCACTTGGATTTTTTTGGACAGGCACAGCGAGCGGACACGTGATTCCAGGAAATCCCGACGAGATATTTCCATCTGTTCTTAATCTATTTTTTGGTGCACAGGCGGGAAAAATAACAAACGAGTCTGCCGCAATATCCTCGAGTGTTGTTTATTGGAGCACTTGGATTTTTGGATTTGGAATCGGCCTATGGCTAGCAAAAGCACGAAATGAGCCTATGCTTGCGGCGTATCGGGCATTACCTAAATTTTCTAAATTTGTAGCTACGGGCTACGGCATTGAGGATCGGGTTTCACAGCTGTATCGGTGGACTCGTATCTTGGGCAGTTCGCTGGAGTGGCTTATCGATAAAAAATTGTGGAATGAATGGGTGCCGAATGCCCTGGCGCAGGGTATTACTTGGGGGTCTACCGGGTGGCTTGTCTTTGAAGCGCGAGTATCTGATCGAGGAAGAGTTATATTAGCGCGTTTTATCAATGTACCAGCAAAGATGCTTCAATTGATTCAGAGCGGAGACGTTCAGTGGTATATCTTTTTTGCGATGAGTTCGCTTTTGGTAATGATGGTTCATTTTTATAGGGCTTGAAGGAGACAAGATGGGAAATCACCTCATTACATGGATGGTAACACTGCCAATGCTCGGAGCCATGCTTCAAGCGTTTGTACCCCAGTTTAAAGGGCTCAAGCCTAGCGCAATCGCGAAGTGGTCGGCGCTGCTTTCTAGTTCTGCAGCGAGTTTCATAGGCATTTTACTTGTCCTCTCCATGAGAGGCGCTACGGCAGAAATTCAGGCATCAGAATCACTTTCATGGGTCGGTTCCTACGCGATCAGCTATGACATGGGCGTGGATGGACTCAATGCTTTGATTATTTTGCTCATCGCGCTCGTTTTTCCGGTTCTAATCGCCTATGAGTGGGATCAAAAGGTCGCCCCCCGCTGGATGCATGGCTTGTTTTTGATCCTACAGACTTCTTTTTTTGGAGCAGCCTGCGCACAAGATTTGTTTTTACTTTTCTTTTTTTGGGGACTTTCTTCATTTCCCATTTATTTTCTTATTGGAATTTGGGGAGGGGCGGAGCGTGAAACGGCTGCCTTTCGCTCGATGGTTGCCAACTCCTTGGGAAACGGTTTATTTTTCTGCGCGCTTGTTTTGGTCTATTATGCCGTAGATCCCCACACGTTCTTAATTAGAGAATTGGGCGGAGGTCATCTCGGAGCAAAGAATTTCATCCTATTTGGAGAGGAGCTATCTGTATCTAAAGTGGCCTTTGGTCTAATTGGCCTGGCTTTGGCTTTTCGTGGTCCCATTTGGCCGTTTCAAGGATGGTTTACGAAAGTAGCTGCCGAGGCGCCCGCTTCCGTGTTCGTGGTCATTTCGGGGATTACAGCCCCCGTTGCTCTTTATATTTTTATTCGGCTTTCATATACCTTGTTTCCAGAAACTCTTCAGATGGGTGCGCCAATTATTGTGACCATCGGAGTACTAAATCTCGTCATGGGAGGGGTGTCCGCTGCCGCCCAGCGCTCACTCTCGGGGCTACTCGCGTTTCTATGTTTAAGCGAAGTTGGAATGGTTTTAATCGGAATTGGCTCCATGAATCCAGCTGGAGTGGTCGGGGCAGTTTATCAGGTTTTGGCTCTGGGCCTTGGGGTAACTGGATTTGGACTTATTTCAGGGATACTTTTTGACCGCCTTGGGGACGGAGTTTTTGTAAACAAAGAGGGAGAAACCCGCTTTGGAGGAATTGCCGTTCGTGCACCAGCCATAGCGGTGATGGCAGGAATGGTCATCGCGTCCCTTTTAGGTTTTCCGGGATTTGGCGGATTTGTATCGCATGCACTAGTTACAATTGGGAGCTACTCGACAAGGCCGATTATCGTTGCTGTAGCCGCCTTTGCTCTCTTGCTGGCAAATTATTATGTTTTCATGATGTACCGCCACATTTTTTTTGGAAAACCGTCCGCTGCATCGCAGGATTTCGAGGATTTAACTTGGCGGGAAAGATTTTATTTATTTCCAATTGTAGTGGGCTTGTTGTTTTCGGGTGTTTATCCAAGGCCCTTATTGGATCTGGTAAGACCCACTGTTTTAACATTGCTATCTGTCGCTAAATGACGAGACGAGGCTGAATTGAAAGATTTTGTTCTATTCACTCCAGAAATTGTATTAGCGTTGACGCTCATTTTTATCTTAGTGGGTGAGATCACCTATTTTGGCGAAAAAATGCGCCTTACTTTCATTACAGCGACGCTAGGCCTGATTGCTGCGTTTGCCCAGACTCTGATCACTTATCAATATGGTGCGAGTCAAATTTTCTCGCATTCTTTTGTAATTGATGGCCTGTCGCTATTTTTTAAGCTCCTTTTTATTGTTTTG
>CAYJBA010000382.1:0-2816 GCA_964367865.1 uncultured Bacteriovoracaceae bacterium
TTGCTGTTGAGCGGAGTGACAAAAAGCAAATGCGGGTTTACATGGCCATTGGGTCCCAGATCCCTTCGGCCGGTGACCGCGTGGCGATTTTTTATGTAGGTCAGTTTTTCGGCCAAAAGCGCTACGTTGCCGTGCCCTATACCCCCCATGTGGCCGTTTTTGCTGGATCGCGTTAATTTAAGAAAAAAATCCGACCAAACTTGTGCTCTGCGTATAGCCAGAACTGACGCCGTTCGCTAAGACCTTCTCAAATGTTCACCCATCTCCATGTTCACACGCAGTACAGCCTGCTCGAAGGGGCGATCCATATGGACGCGCTCTTAGAACGAGTTCGGGCTCTGGGCATGGATTCTGTTGCAGTGACTGATACACATAATCTTTTTGGTGCTATTGATTTTTTTCTTCAAGCAAAAAAAGCAAAAATTAAACCCATCATTGGTTGCGAGTTAGTGTATGCGTCCGAAGGTAAGACACTCATTCCAAGTACGAACTGGCCTAAGTATCATCATCTCGTCGTTCTTTGCAAAAACCTCACAGGATATCAAAATCTCTGCCAGATGATTAGTCGCTCCTACTTGGCGTCTCGTCCGCCCGAAGTCGCGCCGCAAAGAGGTGCACCCAAGCCTGATTTAAGGGCTGTCGTGGATCGCGAACTTCTCTCGAAGTGGGGTGACGGCCTGATCGTCTTATCCGGATGTTTACGAGGAGAAATTCCTTATAAAATTTTAAATGGGGAAGAGTCCGCTGCACTCGAATCGATTCTGTGGCTCAAAAAGCGATTTAAAGAAGATTTCTTTTTAGAGATTCAAGACACTGGAATTCCGGAGCAAGATCAAGTCAACGACACTCTGTTTGCCCTCGGACAAAAGCACGGTATACCGTGCGTAGGTTCAGCCGACTGCCATTACCTCGAGCCTGGCGATGCTGAAGCCCACGAAGTACTTCAGTGCATTGAAAGCGGAAAAAATTTAGATTTTGAAAGACCCAAGAGCTTGGTCCCAAGCGAGTATTATTTAAAACCCGCTGAGCTTATGAGAGAGCGACTCGAGCGATATCCTGGCGCTTTCGAAAATACCCAGATCATCAAAGACCGGTGTAATCTCGAATTTAAATTTAAGGACGAAATGGGGCGCCCCATTTATCACCTGCCCATTTATCGGCCCGAAGGGATCGCCGCGGATACCGCATTTGATACGCTCGCTTATTTTAGAGACGAATCCAGAAAAGGCTTAGGTGTCAGATTTGCTGAGCCCTCGTTCGAAGTTAAGGTAGCGAGCGCCGAGTGGGCAACTCTCAAAAAGCAATATCAAGCAAGACTTGAAGAAGAACTCGCGATGATCGAGCGAACTGGCTTTTCGAGTTATTTTTGTATTGTCGCTGATTTTATCAACTGGGCAAAAAGGCAGGGGATACCCGTGGGCCCTGGCCGAGGTTCCGGAGCCGGGTCCCTCGTGGCGTTTTCGCTACGGATTACCGACATCGACCCGCTAGAGTTTAATCTTCTCTTTGAGCGTTTTATTAACCCAGAACGTATCAGCATGCCCGATTTTGATATCGATTTTTGTCAGGACCGGCGCGGCGAAGTAATCGAGTACGTTTCGAAGAAATACGGATCAGAAAATGTTTCTCAGATTATTACATTTGGTAAGCTTCAGGCGCGCGCTGTTATTAAAGATGTGGGCCGCGTATTGGGACTGACTTTTGCTGAGGCCGATAGCATTACAAAATTACTGCCCGATGAACTCGACATTACGATTGATAAGGCGATCGCTGCTGAGCCTAGGCTTCAAGAGCGAATGGAGCGAGAACCCAAAGTCGCAAAATTGATTCAATACGCACGCGCGCTTGAGGGATTGTATCGAAACGCGGGAACTCACGCGGCGGGAGTCATCATCACTGAAAAGCCGATCGTGAATTATTGCCCTTTATTTGTCGGACGCGAAGGCGACGTCGTAACTCAGTTTGACAAAGATTTTGCCGAGGCCATCGGATTAGTTAAATTTGATTTTTTAGGACTAAAGACGCTGACCGTAATTGATCACGCTATTAAACTCATTAGAAAAACAGCAGAGCTGGGCACTCCTGAAGAGACTTTTGATATCGAAAGGATTAATTATTCGGATCCACGCGTATTTGCCTTGATCAGTTCAGGGGATACGGATGGAGTGTTTCAGGTCGAAAGCTCCGGAATGAAAGACCTTTGCGTGAGACTTATTCCAAGCACGCTTGAAGATGTCACCGCGATCAACGCGCTTTATCGCCCGGGTCCGCTGGGTTCGGGCATGGTGGATGATTTTATTGATCGAAAACACGCGCGTAAGGCGATTGAGTACCCGGTGGAATCGTTAGCGCCGATCTTAAAAGACACTTACGGCGTTTTTCTTTATCAAGAGCAAGTGATGCAAACAGCGCGTGAGCTTGCAGGTTACAGCCTGGGACAAGCGGATCTATTGCGTCGAGCGATGGGCAAAAAGAAATCTGATGAAATGGCCGAACATCGCGCGATTTTTGTCAAGGGCGCCACTGAAAAGGGTCTACCCGCTGCAAAGGCCGAATCCATTTTTGATTTGATGGCCAAATTTGCTGAATACGGATTTAATAAATCTCACTCTGCTGCGTATGCAAAGATCACCTATCAAACCGCATATTTAAAAACTTTTCACTCAGCCGAGTTCATGGCTGCTCTGATGACAACAGAAATGGATAATACGGACAAGATCACGAAATACATTGCGGATGCACGCGCGCATAAAATTAAAGTCATCAGCCCGGATGTCAATCACTCACAGAGGCGTTTTAGCGTAGAAAAATTAGTG
>CAYJBA010000383.1:0-2792 GCA_964367865.1 uncultured Bacteriovoracaceae bacterium
CGACGAAATTACACATCAAACTGTTGAACTTCTACATAAGACCTTTATCACTCCGCTTGATCGCGAGGACATTCATTCGTTGATCAGCCGGATGGACGATATATTGGATTTTATCGAAGCGGCCTCTCAACGTATCGCTCTTTATGACATTAAATCTACGCCTCCGCAGGCGACGGATTTGGCTGACGTAGTGGTAAAAGCTGCTTTGGCCGTTGAAAAAACAGTTAAGAAGTTGAGAAATTTAAAACAGTCCAAAGAAATTGTTCAGCTTTGTGTTGAAATAAATAAACTCGAAAACGATGCAGATCATATTTTGAGAGCGGCTATGGCTAAACTTTTTCGCGAGGAGCCTGACACCCGCAATTTAATTAAAATTAAAGAAATTTACGAACTTCTTGAGACTGTGACGGACCGCTGCGAAGACGTTGCCAATATCATCGAAGGAATCGTGCTCGAATATGCATAATTTCAGCTACGAGATGATCGTATTTACGATCGCAGTCGCCTTGGCGTTTGATTTCATGAACGGATTTCATGATGCTGCCAACTCGATTGCCACGGTCGTTTCGACGCGCGTTCTCAGACCTCAGTGGGCCGTTGCCTGGGCTGCATTTTTTAACTTCATCGCATTTATGTTTTTTGGACTTCACGTCGCGGGTACGATCGGTAAAGACGTTGTAGACCCCGCGATTATCGATCCTTTGGTGATTTTAGCGGCGCTCATAGGCGCAATCGTATGGGACGTGATTACTTGGTATTATGGAATTCCCTCGAGCTCCTCTCATGCTTTGATTGGCGGTTTGGCTGGAGCAGCCGTCGCAAAGGGCGGGATTCATGTGCTCAAAGGCGGAGGATTTTTAAAAATCAGCGCTTCGATCGTCCTCTCGCCTCTCGTTGGATTTATATTGGCATTTGTTTTTATGTTTGCTGTTTCTCTTTTAATGTTTAGATCCACACCTGGAAAAGTGGATCGCTGGTTTAGGCGGCTGCAGCTGGTATCAGCATCCTTATATAGCTTGGGCCATGGTGGAAACGATGCCCAAAAAACTATGGGAATTATCGCAATTCTTCTTTTTTCCTCTGGATTGAGCGGTCCAAAATTTAATGTTCCGTTTTGGGTAGTCCTCTCTTGTCACGCCGCAATGGGCCTCGGCACTCTCATGGGCGGCTGGCGCATCGTTAAAACGATGGGAATGAAAATCACAAAGCTCAAACCGGTAGGCGGTTTTTGCGCTGAAACAGGCGGCGCGCTTACTTTATTCATGGCTACCAGTTTAGGCATTCCAGTCTCTACGACTCATACGATCACCGGATCGATCATCGGAGTCGGTGCAGTGACCAAACTCTCAGCGAT
Source organism: uncultured Bacteriovoracaceae bacterium (assembly GCA_964367865.1). Taxonomy (GTDB): domain Bacteria; phylum Bdellovibrionota; class UBA1018; order UBA1018; family UBA1018; genus CAYJBA01. The sequence goes on from CAYJBA010000383.1 coordinate 1,355, forward strand.
TCGCTGGGGCGTTGCTGAGCGCATTGTCTGGGCCTGGATTTTGACGATTCCAGCATCCGCTTTTGTTGCAGCTACTTGTTGGGCGATCGGTAATCTGTTTATTAAATGAAAATTTTAGTTACCGGAGCCACGGGATTTATCGGTAAAACTCTTTGCAAAGAGCTTTTAGACCACGGACATCAGTTGATTGTTTTGAGTCGCTCTGAAAAAAAGGCAAAATCCGTTTTTGGAAATAGCGTCGAAGTGGTCGAAGGGGACCTCCTAAATACTGTTCCAAACTTAATCGGCCGAAAAATAGATGCAGTCGTTCATTTAGCAGGTGATTCGATTGCCTCGGGTCGATGGACGCCCAATAAAAAAGAAGCCATTCGAAAGAGTAGAATTCTTGGAACAGAAAACCTCGTGACCGCCCTCAATGCATTGGGGGGTAGCGGGCCTTCAGTTTTAATATCAGCTAACGCGGTTGGATATTATGGTGACCGTGGGGATGAGATTTTGAGTGAGAGTGCAAAGGCGGGTGAAGGATTTTTAGCTGAAGTTTGTAGAGATTGGGAGCGGGCTGTGATTTCGCGCTCTGCCGGGAGGAGAGTTGTTATTTTTAGAATGGGGATGGTTCTCGGAAAAGAAGGGGGGGTACTCAGACAGATGCTTCCAGTGTTTAGGCGTGGATTTGGAGCCGTACTTGGATCGGGTCGACAGTGGGTCAGTTGGATTCACATCGATGATCTTTGCAAAGTCATCGAATTAGCGCTTTCGAAGCCTTGGAGGGGAGTGATTCACGCAGCAGCCCCCGAACCCGTGATGAATAAACAATTGAGTAAGAGCTTGGGACGTGCTTTAAGGCGCCCGGTCCTTTTAAAAATTCCTGAAGTTATTTTGAATCTCGTATTCGGAGAAATGGCGCAGGTGTTACTGGCAAGTCAAAGAGTCGAGCCTGCTTTCTTAAAAACAGAAGGGTTTGGCTATTCGTATCCTCAAATGGATCAAGCCCTTTTAAATATTATTTCGGATAAGAGTCAATAGGGCTACAGGTTGCCAAGTAACGACTTTGCAATCACTTTTTCGTATTTGCCTTAGCTTTGGCTTGCTTCATCATTTTTTGGCAATCGCCCATTTTTGATTTTTCCTGACACTTCTGCATGGCTTCGTGGTCACACATTTTTCCGTCTTTATGCATTTCCATACAGGTGTGCATCATACCCATCATGGCGCCCATATCCATACCGCCCATCATTGCGGCGTCTTCATTTGTCTTTTTTTGGTCAGAACTTTTTTCAGCAGTCTTTTTGTCAGGGTGATGCTCTTCGTGGGATTCAGCAGCTTTACCGCTCTCTTCGGCAAATAAAGAAGTATCAAGATGCATAAACCCAAAAAGCGCTAACATAACAACAAGTATGGACAATTTTAGATTCATAGAATTGCTCCTTTGTATGTAGTT
>CAYJBA010000384.1:0-2781 GCA_964367865.1 uncultured Bacteriovoracaceae bacterium
CCTGCTGCAGACGCTATTACTGGAACTCCGCATGCCATTGCCTCGATCAATACCCGCCCAAAGGGCTCGGGCCTAGTGGAGGCGTGAACCAAAAGATCAAGTCCATTCATCACACGCGCCGGATCACTTCTAAAACCTGCAAAATAAACTCGATCGTAGATTCCAAGCTTCAGAGCATCTTCCTTAATTTCTGCCAAAAACCCACGATCTCCAGAGGTATCATATATTTCCCCGCCCACTATAACGAAACCTAAATCTTTTCCCATCCGAGTCAGTTTTGCCGCCATCCTTAAAAATTCGATCTGAACTTTCCACCGTGCTAACGCTCCGACCATGCCAATCACCAGCCGATGACTGGGCCATCCCGCCTCTCGATTCCAATCACGATTTGCCTCACGCTTAAACGAATTCGGATCAATGCCATTATGGACGACTACCATTTTTGTATGGGGGTCGAATGCTTGTGCAGTCGCTTGCGAATTGGCGACCAAAGTCACTCGGTTGTGTTTTGCTAAAAAGCGCAGGGTCTTCAACGACCATTTCTGTGAAATAATGTCTCGCAGATGCCAGAGAACGGGAATTTGAAGCAACCTGCCTAGAACAGCAGAAAAAATGTGACACTTAAGCGCGCTAGAATAAATCAGCGCAGGACGCTTGCGCCTCATGTGCAAAATCAATCGCAATAAATAAATAATTAGCATTGGAAAGCCCACTAAAAGACTGGCCCATCCCATAAAAGGTCGAAGTCGACTTACTCCTAAAATAAGTCTGGGCATTTTAAGAACTTCGAAGGGAATTTCGGATTTCTTTAAGAGGTCAATCAGTGGTCCTTCTTCCTTCGGTAATAAAATCCAGGGCTCCGCGTTTATTCCCTGCCTTGTGTGCATCGCCTGAATGAGAGTCAAAACGCTCCTTTCGCCCCCTCCCAAGTGAGTAGATATCAGGTAAACGCATACGAGCGGGCGTTGAGTATCAGTAGCGCCGGTCATAGATGAAAATTCTCCTTCCATATCTGAAAGGAAACCAGGGACCATAGCAGGTGGGAGTGGTTAGCTGCTCCCGAACCATGCGCTCTCACTAATTTTACAATCGCCTTTTCGTTAAATACTCCCTCGCGCTTTAGGCGATAATCGCTGAGGTACTCATCTAGCAAATATTTTAGATCTCCCCTTAGCCACTCCGCAACGGGAATACTAAACCCTTGCTTGTTTCGCCAGGCCAAGCGGTCCGAGAAACCCCGCTGCTTTAACTCCTGAGAAAGGCACTTTCTTAGTATCAGTTTAGAGTTTGCCAAACTGCTCTTAAATCGAAAAGGCAATTGGGAGGCAAATGCGAACATTTCATCATCGAGAAACGGAACCCTCGCTTCTAGAGAGCATGCCATTCCTGCCCGATCTGTTTTAGCTAGGACGGTATCAGGCAAAAAAGTATGCAAAAAAATCTGCGTAATGACATCTTCGAATCTAAACCTTTTAGTTTTGTTTACTAAATCACTAAATGGGGAGGGTTCCACCAGAAAATCTTTTGAAATAAGTGAAGCTAGCCGATCCATTCGGAGTGGACCTATTGTTCCCACGAAATACTGAAAAAGCTCCGCTTCATTTCGAAATTGCATAATGTCACACATCTTTGCAATTTGGTGAAACAGGCGGCTTTTAGAAAAACTGGCTATATGCTCGGCTAAATTGCCAATTCCACTGAAAAAAGCCCTGCGTGTACCACCATGAAGGTGTTTTAAAAATCTCAATCCAACTAGGGCCCGCTGTTGCGAATAACCAAAAAAAAGCTCATCACCGCCATCTCCGGATAGCGCCACAGTTACATGCTTCTTGGCGAATCGCGAAAGTAGAATTGACGGCAAAAGCGTCGGATCTGCGAAAGGCTGATCAAAGTATTGGGGAATATCCGTAATGAGATCGAACAAATTTTTGGGTTCTACAATGATTTCGTGGTGATCCGTATTAAAATAGCTAGCTATTTCGCGAGCAAATGGCGTCTCATCATAGCCCGCCTCGCGGTAACCGATCGAAAAAGTTTTTAAGGGAGGCGCTCCCGTTTCATTTAAAATTTCAGTCGCGGCCATGGTGAGCAAACTCGAATCGATACCCCCGCTCAAAAAACATCCCAACGGCACATCGCTTACGAGCTGACGTCTCACCGAATGACTTAAAGCAATTTTAAAATTTCGCTGGGCCTCGTCCTCTGTCAGTTGAGTGCTTTGACTTTCAGAGAGGCCGACCTGCCAACTCGAAATGAGGTCAAAATAAGTATGGGTTTCCTGTACCCCATTACTAATTTGCATCCAAGTTCCTGGTTTCAACTGTGATACCAGGGTAAAAATGGACCTGGGTTGTGGCACGTGACTAAATTTCAAAAAATAAAATAGCGGCTGAGGATCAATCTCTTTTTTAAACCATGGAAGGGCCATGATGGGTTTTAGCTCTGAAGCGAAAACAAAATTTCCGGACGAGGATCCACAAAACAAGGGCTTGATTCCAAAGCGATCTCGGACGAGATAGACGGTCGGCTTTTCAAATCTCGAATCCCAAAGTGCAAATGCAAACATTCCATTAAATCTTAAAAAAGAATCCACACCCCATTGTTCAAATGCGTGGACGATCACTTCAGTATCGGAACGAGTCTTAAACCGATGACCCAAAGCTTTGAGCTCAACTGTGAGTTCCTTAAAGTTGTAGATTTCGCCGTTGAAGACAACACCTAATTTGCGATTCTCATTAAACATGGGCTGATTGGCTTGATCCGAAAGATCGATAATCTTTA
>CAYJBA010000385.1:0-2776 GCA_964367865.1 uncultured Bacteriovoracaceae bacterium
ACGTGTGCTCTTCCGATCTTATAATTCAAAGCATAAAATGAGGATTCGCGCGTCGCATGGATGCGACATGGGCGCGGAAGAACAGGAGGTTCGTTCCTCATTTTATGCTTTGAATTATATTTAACTCCACACCCAAAATCACCTCAAGGAGGCTAGTCGCTCAAAACCTTAAACACTTGACTTAATGCTTTTCCATTTCTACTTCTCACATGAAGCATATAGGTTGCGGGTTTTAGAATTCCTAGGTCAAGGGCCTCTACGAATTTTTGATTTTGCTTTTCGCAGTTTGTGCCGCTTTCTTTAAGTATGGGCATCACGACAAAAATATCATCAATGTGGTCAACTCGAAGAGGCTTAACCAGTTCGTAGCATTTAGACTGAACCCATCCTTTGAAGTGAATCCGTACCGCTTCGTTTTTATGATAAAATGGGGCGCTATCCGCACTGTGAATCATCGCATAATCAAAATTATCAATTCCTGCGGTAGGTGAGGCTCTCCCCACGTTGAAATCGCGAAAACCCTCAGTTCCATCAGACTTTAAGTACTCAATCTGATAAAAACCAGAGTCTATCTGCCCCAGCATCACGTCATTACTGAATTCGACAGGGTCATCAATTAAATCTCCTGTTCCGCAGGGGCCATCCTTTTTCAGATACGCCCACTGTTTAAACGTAAGCTTATGAGTCGATGTGCCCCGGCTTACTACAGTTTTACCGAGGGTATAGCAGGGATTAGGTAGCTCTCCGTATACTGTCGCAGTGATTTGATCGTTGTCGTCAAATCCCTCTTTTGGAATAAATACCCGCGATACGGGAACCTCTATTTTTTGTTGGGATGCAGCTTGAGCCGTGATTGACGCAAAAGAAACTGTTAACCCAAAAGCCAAAATTGACGCGACATATTGCTTCATAGAGCCTCCATTATAAAAACTGTATAAGCACTTCCTGTGCCAGAATCGCTACTTGTTTGCCAGCATTCTTCGCTGTAAGTTGACTTGATGTCGAAATTTATCAAAATTTTATTTGGAATAGGTGGGCTGGTAATGGCGATCTTTAATTTTCAGGCAAATGCTGCAGAGCTTAAAGTGGGTGATTCGGCACCGCTTTTTTCGACCCAAACTCACGAAGGAAAATCCTTCGAGTTGGCTAGTAGGCGCGGCAAATGGACTGTTTTGTATTTTTATCCCAAAGCCCAAACTCCTGGATGCACCAAACAAGCTTGTGCTTTTCGTGACTCAATCGACGTAATCAGAAAACTCGACGCGGAGGTTTACGGTGTCAGCTCAGATACCGTTCAAGACCAAGCCAAGTTTCATAAGCATGAGCATCTTAATTTTCCGCTCTTGGCCGATGCAGACTTAAAAATAATATCAGCATATGGGACAAAACTACCCGGTTTAAATTTCTCTAGGCGATGGACTTTTATAATCGATCCGGAGCTCAAGGTGCGATCCATTGATCACGACGTCGATCCTGTTCTGGACGCCAAAAAGACCGCTGATCAAATCTCAGCTTTTAAGAAAAATTAAATTCTAGACACCCTGAAAGGTGTCGAAAGATTTAAAAAATTTTCGTGACTCAGCAAGAATTTGATTTTCAGTCGGATGATCAACCGTTTGCATTCCTACAATGGTCTTAGCAAGGTCATGCTTGTGATGAGTCTCGATATGTGTCTTGAGGTGGGTCTTTGCTTCGCCCGGACCCATGATCAAAACTTCTTTCGCATCAGCTATGCTCTGGGTTACGTCTTTAAATAAAATTTCCCATTCAGGATGGTGATGGGTTGCATGTTGTTTTCCGTGGGGTTCGCTATGATGCTTCTTGCCATGGGTATGCAGATGGTGAATCTGCGTCCCTTCAGGTGACAGTTTAAAAACTTTTGCTTCGCGCGAATCAATCCAAACCACATATGCAGCCATATCTTGTTCTCCTGTTTTAAGAGATCTTTAGCATAAAGTGGGCCTTTTTGAAGGCCTAACTACATGAGTGAAATTAGCGCGATGCATTTAGAGTGACAAAATGGCTTAAGGTTGGAATTTTTATCTCAAGGCTTTTTTAAAAACGTGCCCAAATCAAAATTAGGTGCAGTTAAAGGATTACTTTCATGGCACAGGCCTTGCTCTATCTCCATGCATGAGAGGGAGGGACGAAGACAGAATGAAGAGTGTTCGCAGTAACTTCTCACCGTCACCTTCTGTGTGACGGATGTCCGCCTCAGTTAGGCAGGACTATGGGCCCGGGGGTTTTATTCTCCCCGGGCCTTTTTTATATAGGATTTCAGTCCCGCCAACTCTAAGATGACATTAAAAGATACACAATGTCACCTCAACGCAATCAGAATCATAAAATTACAGGCCTTGTATTAACGGGCGGAGGAGCTCGGGCTCGACTTCTCCAAGGCGGCGAGAACTGGCGCTGAAACGGCCGGCGGAATGCCGGGAGAAATGCCAGGGGAAGAACACGCAGAGGCAGGCCAAAACGGCGCCGGCGGCGCCGGCTCGCATGCAGGCGGCGGGCGCAAAAAGAAGGAGAGCGCCGACCCCGCCGACATAGAGCTCGACCGCGACACAGACTGACCGGGCCTTGACCGGGGCCCGGCCGAGGCCCAACCTACGCGCATGCCTCAGGTCGTCGCCACTATCCATAGCAGAGGGCGCGAACTTTCGCGCCGCGGGCTTGTGCAGCCGGAATCCTGGGATGAGGGCCGCGGCGAGTTTGAGTGCACCTTCGCCTCCGAGTCTTCCCGCATGAGGGCTTGGCGCGAAGAAATCGGCAA
>CAYJBA010000386.1:0-2773 GCA_964367865.1 uncultured Bacteriovoracaceae bacterium
TGGGCGGCGGAAGAGATGATGTTGAACGATGTCTCGCCGCCCAATTATTCCGCGCTGGCTATTGCAAGGTGTGCAATCGATCACTGCTGGAATAAAACACAGTTGTGCGGTCGTAAAATCTAGAGCCTATTGCTGGGGCGAAAATGAATCTGGACAACTTGGAACTGGGCGTTTTGCAAGATCACTCATTCCTGTCGAAGTTCTAAGCGATCGCCCCTTTGAGGTAATCGAAGCTGGCGCCTACCATACTTGTGGAATCTCATCCGGGGCCATTTACTGTTGGGGCTCCAATGGGATGCACCAAGTGGCTGATACCTTGGATCGATATGTAATTGAGCCTACAAGGGTCGATGGACTTCCCGCTTCGGTCAAAACTTTGTCTTTGGGAAATTTTCATTCCTGCATCCTTGGACAGGGATTAGGTAAAGTCAGATGCTGGGGACTTAACCTCCACGGCCAGCTGGGCGATGGCACCAGTCTGCTCCGTTCTCACCCTACTGCCCCACGCGGACTTCCGGGGATGGTATCTGCACTAGCGGCGGGAAATGACCATAGCTGCGCCGTGATTGACTCTAAAACCTATTGCTGGGGAAACAACAGTTTCGGGCAATTAGGTAATGAACTCAGTGGCGATATCAGAACCCCTGAGCCCGTAAAACAACTTTTCTAGGTATGTTTCCGTTATTCAAACGCAACCGGCATTGTGTAGCTACGAACTCCTTCGAAATAGTCGCTCTTGAGTACAAAATCTTTTACCCATTCGCGAGGCTTTCCGGCTTTTCCATACCTGACCACCAGACGAAGTGTCTGGTCTAACGGAACTCGAATCACGGGCTTTTTTGGATCAAGCGGAAGGTCATTAATATGAATCTCACGCACCGAATCAATCTTCGTAGGTACCCGAAGGTTTAACATTATAGATCTCGGACGGTAGTTTTCGCTTAATGCCATTCGAGTTCTTTCAGGCGCCCTTAAAAATCTTTCGAAGAAGAAATAGTGACCATCGAGTTTCAAAATTAAAATCGTCAATATGTAGAGGAATACCCCGGCAGCTTTTTTTCTGGTCATCCAAGGTACAGAGGTATTTTGTTCAGCGAACCGCGCATCCGCGGTTGTCGTTGGAATGGACGAGGTCTCCTGAATGTAGTCCATCGAATTTTCTCGATGTTTTAAAGTTTCTTGTGCCTTTTGATTGAGATCGAGAAGCGTTTTTTTATCTTCATCAATTCTAGTTTTAAACCATGCCTTCATGAACTTTCCGGTATCTTGAACTCCAAAACCAGAATGGTAAGTCACTAGAAAATCATGCAGAACCTTTTCAAATTCTTCGGCAGTTTTATATCGATCTTCGGGTCTCGGCGCGAGAGCTTTTAGTACGATTTGATCGAGCTCTTTGGGAACGTCGGGATTAAACGCAGAGGGAGCAATAATGTAACGCTCACAGTTTTGGATCATGAGCAGTGGTGCAGTCGCCCGAAAACCTTCTGCCTTAAAGAGCTTCTGTAAGGTAAGACATTCCCAAAGTACGATGCCAAGCGAAAATAGATCAGAGCGACCATCAATGGGCCGCTGCAAAGCCTGTTCGGGAGAAAGGTAACTGACTTTACCCTTTATTACTCCCACTTGGGTTTGGTCTGTGTGAACTGCAGCTTTGGACGCACCAAACGCTTTGGATATCCCGAAATCAATCACCTTAACGTTTCCGTCATATGAAATTAAAATGTTTTGGGGACTCACATCCCGGTGAATCAGATTGAGTACTTCGCCCGTTGCGCTGTTTTCAAACGTATGAGCATAGTGCAACCCGCGGGCGGCTTGCTCAGCAATAGTAAGAGCAAATTCGATCGGCATTTTTCGGCCTGCATTTTTAAATGCAGTCAGGAGAAGTCTCAAATCCATGCCTTCGATGTATTCCATCGCAATATAGGATTGCCCTTGGTGTACCCCGAAATCATAGATCTGAACTGTATTGGGGTGATTAAACCCCATACACACCTGAATTTCGCCTTTGAACATTTCTGTAAATACAGGATCGTGCGCGACATGGGGTAAGATCCTTTTGATCACGACAACTCTACCGTTCCCGGCCGAGTCCATCGGCCTTGCACGGTAAATTTCGGCCATCCCGCCGCTTCCAATGCGATCTAAAAGGTAGAATTTTCCAAAATCCCGTTTCAACTTTCGCTGTAGTTGCGGCTGCTGCTCCATGGGGCCTCTATTTTCTAAGCTCTTATGATTTATGTGCATAAAAAGTCTTTAATTTCGATTAATTGCCTATTTATTTAATATATATTAACAAACTTAATTAAAATTAATTATTAAGAAATTTGCAAGTTTGGAGTGAGTGACTTAAGGCCTGAATTCAATTAGAAAAATTACCGAAGGGCGCGTCTGACTTGGTAAATGAAGTAAGTAGTTAAAATGAGGTTACCCGTGCAGGCCACCCAGAAAAGCACTCGAAGTAACGATTGGATTTCATCTGACAACGGACTCGCCGCGAGACAGATCACGTTCAACGCAATTCCAAAACATCCGATATAGAAAATGCGAACAGGATCACTGGTTTCCTCGCAGGCCTGCTGAACCTTCTGCGCAACAGGATCGAAAATGCGCTGCCAATCTCCAGGAGAAAGTTCATAGCCATTGAGCGAGCCGGAGGACTGTCCCTCAGCTAATACGACTTGATTACGAGAAATGATCTGAATGACTTGCACAAAGGACGTTCGGTCTGTGTGAGCTGTAGAAAGTAAATCCTCTGAAAGCCCGTACTTCG
>CAYJBA010000387.1:0-2755 GCA_964367865.1 uncultured Bacteriovoracaceae bacterium
CGAGTCCGGCCTTAAGTTGCCGAATGGCAGGGTTCTCGTGGGGCTTGGTATGCCTCAAAAAAATCTATATACGAAAATCACATCAATCGAGGATCTATGGCCGTACCTTAAATCAGAAAGCGGTCTCGAATCCCTGACCACTATTGGAATTTTCACCCAGTCTGAGCATCCGTTTTCGAGTATTTGCCGCCCTGAGCTCTTAGGGTCAGAACTCAAACTCAAGCAAACCAGCGCCTCATTTTGGAGCGCGGGCAATGAAATCGATCTTTCAGATTACATCAAGCTTCCCTCGAGTAAGGGATCAACCACATCCGTAGTAAAAGGGGTCTTAGGCTTGGGCTCGATTAGTAGTTTCTTTTCTTTTTTTGAAAAAAACGGAATCGAATGTCTTTTAGGTCAAGACAGAATTCAATTATTTATCGACACTCAAACTCTCCCTGAAAAAATGCCGCCTCTCAAAATGAAATTTGAAATTTCAAGAGATGATATCAGCGGGCGCATTCAAATAGGTCATGAATGCGATTTACAGATTGAGCCAACTAAGAAGGGATTTTGGAGCGCTTTCATCGATCGGCCAGAAATCCGTGCACTCGTTTCGCTTTCGCCTAGCCAGAATGTCTATCAGGTCGATGTACTGCATATTTCACCGCAGTGTTTAGAAAAAGATGTAGGCTCAACTCCTGTCTGGCTTCTCAAAATTAATGGGTTGATCCAATGAGCAAGGCTGAATTTCAATATCATGAGTTGAGATCACTCATTGAGTCCGGTTTGTACGAGGCCGCAAGCGACAAGATTCGCGTTGTGCGGGACGAATCCTCCCCGAGTCGGGATCTCAATATATTGAGATCTCTCATTAGTGCGCGCATTTCACTGAACTCAGTGGCCAATCAAGTTGACGAGAGTGCACTGAATCCAGCACTGGCTGAAAGGCCCTGGGTTCGTGCCGAAGTGCTTTTCGTACGTGGACTCCTGCGGTTTCAACTTAATGAGTTTTCTTCTGGAATTGAGGATTTTTTAAATGCAGAAAATCTCTACAGAACTCTCCATTTAGGTGACCGCGAAGTACTATCTGGTTTCAATGCTTTCATTGGAAAGCTCAATGCGGGACTGTATCCGGATTCATCCATAGGCTTAGAGTGCCTCAAGGCCGTTGAAAGACGCGCCACTGAACTCGGTTGTCGAAAAGTTTTAGGAATGATTTTCAGGCAAAAATCCTATTTTTTACAGAGTCTGGGTCGTTCGAGGGCTGCCCTTCAGGAGGTCGCGCGCGGGTTTCAGGATCTGGAGTTCTATGCACCTAAAGCGGATTATCAGTTGGCTCGGATTCAAGCTGCGGATTGCGCATTGGATCTTGCACTCACTGAAGATACGATTCTTCATCTTGAGTTTGTGGTCCCTCCACTTGAGGCTCGCGTTCAGTTTCCATTGGCCTATGTGCAATCAAGAAGGGATAAGTCGCCTCTTACAGAATCAGCGCTACGTTCATTTGAAGTCATTGCCCCTTTCTGGCTTTCGAAATGGAAAACATCGAAGGGGGAAGAAAAAAAATCCCACGCAAAATGGTCGAAACTTAAAGGGGAGTTGCAGCTTCCAGCTGGCAGAACCATTCCTGTACAGCATAATAATCTCGAAGGAAAACTCATCCAACTTCTTATTCAGTCCGGAAGCTCTAAGACCCTGATCTGTGAGAAACTTTGGCCAGAGTCCTGTTCAGTGGGTCATCTCGATAATCGCCTGCATCGCCTGGTTAGCCGGTTAAATACCAAGTCGGGGATGAGCTTAGTCCAGTTCGATGGCAAGCTCTATCACTTAGCGCTCAACGTCCAATTCACGGATTAAACTTAGTTCTGATTAAAATTCAATGCCTTCACCGAGCCCTGGGCGTCAGCGTTCGTCAGTGGATGTCATTGGTCCTTTCAGATATCAAAAGACGCAGTGAGTTAAACAATTAAATAAAGGATATATAAAAATGAAAAAAATAAAATTAATCAGTTCATTTCTGGCTTTGGTCCTAACCCTTCAGATGGGCCAAGGCGTTCTGGCTCCTAAGAAGGCGGACGCAATGGTGATTGGAATCTTAACAGGAAACGTTCCACTCGCTGTATTTGGCGGTCTGATCTTATTTCCATTGGGTGGGGCTGCGGGCTACCTCGTGGGTTTTGGTTTGGGGTACGGTGGAGCCAAGGTGGTGGGAGCCAATAGTCATGATGCCAATGGCGCTGGGGACGCCGGTGGCGGAATCCTCGCCATCGCCATGGAAGTTCTGGGGCTTGTCTTGGATGACGAAGGCAAACCCGTGGCTCTTGGAATCGGAGCCGATGCCATCGAAAAAATCGGAATGGTTCAGGGGTATTCACGAGCTGAAGTAGAGACGATTCAAAGGGATGTCGCACTGATTGATCAGTACATTTCTGAATCCGATCCCGTAAACATTGATCTTAGCTCACTCGATGGTGCCAAAGACGTGAAAACACCTTCTTATCAGACTAAATTTAAAGAGGTAATTGCAAGAGCGTCGAACGACCTAAGCGAAAAGATTAATCGTGAAAAGGCGTCTCAGGGTCTAGTCTCCGAATCCGTTCAGATTCATGAGGTCACGGCTCAGTTTATCTTGGCTCTTCAAGGCGTCGCGAACTAAAAATCCACCCATACGGGAGCGCGGCGAAAATCGCGCTCCCGTATGGGCTAAATCCGGTGATTTATGAAATGTCTTTTTCTATTAAGTTTCTTACAGATCGGAAGAGCACACGTCTGA
>CAYJBA010000388.1:0-2755 GCA_964367865.1 uncultured Bacteriovoracaceae bacterium
AATAAATAACTGGACCGTGAATAGAATTAGGGTAACCCCGCCCACCGGGCTGTTGGTGATGCTGGTAAACAATATATTTTACTTCATCCGGAACTGTTGGCGTCGCTTCGATCATTTCGAGCCCGATTTTGGGATGCCTTTTAATTTCTGTCCACTCACTCGCTGTAAGTTCTCTCGGAGCTGTCAAAATATCTTTTGAAATTTGTGTAAAGCCGATGTCATGGATAAATCCACCCATACCTACAATTTCGAGCATGCGAGAGGCGAATTGCCCCGTGGCTTTAGCGATGAACATCGAAAAAATTGCAGTAGCAATCGAATGATAATATAAATAATCCCCGTGAGAGACGAGTTTAAGAATGATCGCCAGCGTCTGTGGAGTCTTGGTCATGAGTTCGACGTAGTCTTTGATCACTTTTTGGGATTTCTCGGCAGTTTCTTCAGAAACCGTGATCTGAGTAAAAATTTCAGCCATATTCTGCTCTGTCATATTGAGTAGAACTGCGATTCTCTTTTCTACAGGAGTCCCGGGATCATTAAAAACTACTGATGCAGGCTTTTGAATAAATGTTTTATATACAGTTTGATCCTCTTTTTTTACATAGAGCTGAGTGACGCCTTTTTGAATGTACTGAGCCAGCCGCTTATAATCGAGTCCGGTCGTTTTCGAAAAAACATGCGCAAAATTATCATCCGATATTTTTAAATAGACATCGAAGCTAATATCCCGCGTGACATTTCGGAAACTCCGAATATCAACTGGAAAGTAGGCGTGTGGGACTAGTGGTTTGTCATCAGCCAAGCAAAGGACTCCCTTACAAGACCTTATCGGCGAGATCTAGTTATTCAATAAGTTTTGATGCAATGCGTATCACTTGCTTTTAAGGACGATCGAGCCCCTAATTCCGCCAAATTTCCAGCACTTGGACTTTATTGCCTACTAGGAATTCTTCAACCCATTTCAGGTTTTGCCGATAGGTCATTAGGTGCAGTCAGTGCAGAAACAAATTCGCAAGGAGGCGAAGACACGAAATGAAACGAATATTAAAAAAGGGGAATATCTGTGCGCTGGTTATGGTTATGGACAGTCGTGACAATGGCGATCATCGGATCAATCGTGATGCTACCCACCGAGGCCCCAGCGGCTGAGTTTGTGGTTTATAGCGTTTATCGAGAACTTGATCTTGGAAACCCGGGCGAAAATCCGCAACGTGACTACTACGTTAATATGGGAACTTCGCAAGGGATTCGTACCGGGAGCAAGCTTGAGGTTTACCGAAGGCAATCCACGTTTGATCTCGTTAATGAAAAGCTCTATAAAGATCTGACTTTTCCGGTCGCTCGAATCAAAGTAATTCACGCCGAGGAAAACGCAGCCGTTGCAAGGCTAGAGAGTATTCTCCCAGCGAGTACAGCGCCTGCGCTTTCGCCCCGTAGCGTGATGGTCGGCGATTTGGTCAGACCTGCTAGGTAAAAGAGTTTTACGCCTCTTTTGCCTCCAAGGCCTGCTCTTCAAACTGCTCTGCTCTACGATTCATTCCAAGAAAATTGACCTGCTCGGCGTGAACCTCGGTTGCGTATTTTGAAATACCGTCCTTTCCCTCATATTTTCGAGTTCTAAACGTACCTTCAATATAAACAGGATTGCCTTTTTTGAGATACTGAGCACAGCTCTCGCCTTTTTTCCCCCATGCAACGACCTGATGCCACTGTGTTTCGTCTTTCATGGTCTCTGTATCCGCATCCGGAATTTTTCGGGAAGTGGCTAATGGAAAATGAACTACCGCTGTTCCTGCCTTTGTTTCTCGCTGAACTGGGTCAGCACCAAGCCTTCCCACTAAAATCACTTTATTTACATCTCTCATTTGAGTTTCTCCTTTATAGGGAGAGTGACTGTGCGAGGGACGTGCCAAAAAAAAAGACCAAAATAAAGCGTTGGAAATTCGAAAATCAGTCGTTTAATTTAATTTTTGGACTTAATAAGCTCGCCAACGTATTTTTAATTCATGCTCGAAAAGCTGGGTCTCTCCTTCGAATCCTGGGTCAAAAAAAACATGCCGGACCCATTTGTCCTGGTGCTGCTTCTCACTCTACTGACTTTCGTCCTGGGTGCCGCGATCAATCCTACTCGTACCCAGCTGACTGCGCTCCCCTTGGCTTGGTTCGATGGCTTTTGGAAGTTGCTCGCCTTTGCGATGCAGATGGTCCTCATCGTTGTAACCGGCGAAGCCATTGTTTCGACAAGACCTGTAAAAAAAATCTTTGCACGGATTTCTCAAATTCCGAAATCGCCCTCTCAGGCTCTTTGGATCTTATCGAGTTTTGCCCTGGCCGCAGGCTGGCTACACTGGGGATTCGGACTGATCGGCTCGGCCCTCCTATGTAAAGAGATGGTGCGGGTCTTAGAGAAAAAACAAATTCGGGTAGATTATCCTCTCATGGGAGTGGCAGCCTACGTATCGATGCTACTTTGGCACGCGGGTACCACGGCCTCGGCCCCCCTACTGATTAATACGCCTAAACATTTCTTAGAAAATAAAATTGGAATTATTCCGCTGAGCCAAACAATTTGGCTCCCCTCCAATCTCATTGCTTGTGGAGTACTTTTCGTCATCGTGCCCTGGATCATTGTAAAAATGCATCCCCGATCTCCAAGGCGAGTGTCGGATTATTTGGATCTAAAAGCGGATGAAGAAAACGCTACGCTCCTAAAAGCTCCGAAAACCCAGATCGGAAGAGCGTCGTGTAGGGAAAG
>CAYJBA010000389.1:0-2750 GCA_964367865.1 uncultured Bacteriovoracaceae bacterium
GAGTGATGGTTGTGCCAGCCAAATTATATTTAGCAGCTACGACACTTTTAGCCCGATCCGCAGAAAATCGAGGTTCGGTATTGATCGAGTCGACGATTTTCATTTCATTGTTTACCAGGTAAACAGCGCCGTCTTCTTTCCTGGCAAGGATTGTGAGCGATCCACCGTAAACTTCAAATCCTTCATAGGTCTGAGAGAAGCGATAGGACTTAGAAAGCTCGGTCGAATCTTCTTTTACGGGTTGGCCAAAAAGTTGATTGGGAGGAAATCCAAGCGCCTTTGCGAGTTCGGCCACGAGGTCACGAGCTTTTTCAAAATTAACACCCTGGCTTGAAATAAGCCCGCCAGAAAGGCTTACCACTTTGCCGCTCTCGTCACGGGTGGCGCTCCAGGTACCGCCGTAACGGGAGTTTAAATATTCTTCGATTGAACTGGCACCGGATTTTGTAGCGGTTTGCGCTCCGGGGTTTAGAGGACCCGGGCTAGTACCAGGCTTTGGACTTAGGGCGGCGAGATTTCTTGCTGTCGAGTTTGGATCGTCAGTTTGAGCGGAGTTTAAAGCCTGGTTTCGGTTCCATTGCCAAAGGGCTAAAACAATCGCCAAAAGAATGACTGTGATGATTAGAGTGGTTCGCCGACTCATAGAGGTAGGGTAGCATAGGTTTTAAGGGGACTCATCGATTGATTGAATGGTGCATTCTTACATTTCCTGTATTTTGGTTTGGAATTGGAAAGCATTATCCCTTTACGCATTTAGGGCCTAGGGGTGAGGCACTAGGAGTTGGGCTTTGGTTCATTGTCAGTGTCCTTTGGGTTTCGGGCTGGATCCGATGCGTATTTAATAAAAATTTGAAATTAAAGGTCGCGCGGTTATCTGACCGCTTATTTGAACCCTATCTTTTCACTCTTCAAAAAATACTTTATCTCAGTATCTTGGGAGTGACGGCCGGATTTTGGTTTAAACGAAAGAAAGGGCAGGAGTATATACCCCGGTTATTTGCGTCGTCTCTTTTTGGATTTATTTTTCTGAGTCCAAATTTAGGGTCTTATCATTTTCTGTTGCCACTGCTATTGGTGGCTTGGTTGGGCGCTTCGTTTCCGGCGAGTCAGAAAACTTAATTCATATAAATAAACGATTGCCAGCGTCCCACTTGGCATAGTCGTCGATGGGGTTTCCAACCGGGTATTTTATTAAGCGCGATCAGAAAGTATTGATTCCAATTCATCCAAACACTTTGAATTTGCGGATGCTCAGATTGGGGTCCCGATATTTCGCGCTCAGTCCAGCTCAGCGTTTCATTTACGATCACTGCTTCAACGTCCTTGCCGTGCTGAATCGCCAGAGACCGTCTTTCCCAAAAGTCGTTGGTTCGGGTAAATTCCCAATCGGGGTGCCGCCGAGATAGCTCTACGATTGTATCTGGAAACGTGGGATCCCAGACGCGAAAAGGTTTTGGAAATCCAAGTTTTCTCTCCTGAGTAGTGAGCTCGCGATCAATACAATCAATAAAGCGCCGATAAGTTTCCCAGCGCCAGCTGATGCCTTGACTCATTTTCGAGGCTTGGGTGAGATCAACGTACCCGAAAGTTGTGACGATCAGGGCCGTGGCCGTCGTTAATATCAGGCGGGCCGGTCGTACTCGTTCATTCCAAAGTTTGAGCAATAAAATTCCGGCGAAACACCAGAGCGAAATATGAATGTAATAAACGAACCAAACTTCGGGCTTCGTGTGCCAAAGCCAAAGGGATCCAATCACCCATGCCGATGCAGGTAATAGTGAAATAGAATCTTTGGCAGCGCGTTTTTTTGGAGCCGCTATTTTTTTATAAATGGCGGATACGAATCCGTATCCCATCGCCACTAAAATTAAGGCCCACAAAAGATAAGCTACGAAAACCAGTGGGTCCCGCTCCCATGGAACGGGCGAACCCATATCCTGAAACAGGGAGTGAGTGGCCGATTCCACTGAATCCAGCCAGGAGTTACCCACAGCAAGTCGGGTCCACTGTGTTTTCATTTGATGAATAAAAAGCTCAGGATGCATTGCAATGGTAAGAAACCAAGGAGTTAAGTAGAGTAGCGTTTTTGTCCCGATCGCGAAAATCCTTTTTCGGTCTAAACCGATTGCAAAGAGAACCGGGAACATCAGATGAATCGCATTGAAATGAGAAAGGGCGCTCAGAGATAAAAGAGCTGCTATGGGGTCCCAGATCCCTTGGGCTTCAAAGCGTTTTGGAAATCCAAAAGTGAGCCCCAAAACGAGAGCCATTCCAAATAGTCCAATCAAAGATTCAGGCCGAACGAGGACTGATGCCCATCTGAGTTCAGGGTCAAGTGCGCCAGCCGAGACGACCAGAAGACAAAGGCCCCAGGGCAATTTACGTCGAAAAAGTGCGAACCCTAATAGGCTTAAGCTCGATGCCCACCCCATGAGTGGCCAAAATTTAATCCCCCAGCTTCCGTCGATTCCAATCAGTCGCCCTAAACCAATGAGAAGCGGATACAGCGGCATCGTGTTAAAATTAAAAATTCGATACGTCGGCTCGAAGGGCGCTTGTGGAATCATTACCCAGCGGGGCGGCCATGAAAAAAAATCCTTAGCGACGAAATAAAATGCTGAGTCATCGGGCCAGGGCACGGGCACAAAGGAGAGAGGCGATAGCCAGACCCAAAGCATGAGCAGAAGAGGTGTCAAAACAACCGCTAAAAGGGGCGCTCGCCTAGCTAATGGATTCTGCATCCGCTCCAC
>CAYJBA010000390.1:0-2701 GCA_964367865.1 uncultured Bacteriovoracaceae bacterium
GCCGTTTACGATATCAGACAAATCTCCCACAAGTAGACCCAGAGCAGCGGCCTGAGCTGACATCTCAGTAGATGATGCCGAGGACTCTTCAGCAACCGCGGCGTTGGATTGCGTACTCTTATCCAGTAAGGCCATAGAGCGACTCAACTGAGAAATGCCCGTGGCCTGGTCCTCGCTTGCCAGCGCAATCTCATTATTGAGATCCGCAACTTTTTTCACTTCGACCACGATATTTTTAAGAACTGCGCCACTGCTGTCGGCAATTTGTGATCCATGGCCAATGTGGGCAACAGTCTCTTTAATTAGGCCAGAAATTTCTTTTGCGGCGCCAGCAGATCTTTGGGCTAAATTTCGAACGGCGTCCGCAACAACGGCGAACCCTTTTCCTTGTTCTCCCGCTCTGGCTGCTTCGACTGCTGCATTGAGCGCGAGAAGATTAGTCTGAAATGCAATATCATCAATCACGTTAATAATTTCTTCGACTTTTTTCGAGGATTGCGAAATATCGCCCATTGCCGTGATCAGTCGTCTTATTTCTACCTCGCCTTGTTCAGCGGCTGTTCTGCTTACTTGCGAAAGCGAACTTGCCTGTTGCGCATGATCGGTATTTAGTCTCACTTTACTTGAAAGGGCTTCGAGAGAGGACACAGTTTCTTGGAGAGAAGCCGCCGCCTCGGCAGCGCCGCTAGAAAGATGCTGTGACACCCCTGAGAGCTGCTCAGAGGCCTTTGACACGTGTTCTCCGGCCCCTTTTAGATTATTCATCACGTTAATAATCGGTTTAGTGATTGCCCTAACGATGAAAAATAGAAAAGCCATTAGACCTAGAGAAACGGATAATACGATAAATGTGATGAGCCAAACTGTACGCTTCGCCGCGTTTTGAGCGATAGCCACGATCCTGTTTACTACTCTAGACTCTGAAGTAATCACTGAGTCGATATCTGCGGTGATACCTGACATTTGCACGAGAATTTCTTTGGGGTCGGCCGAACTTGCGTTACCCATGGGGAGCGATGCAGAGCGAATAATAGCTCGTTTAATAAAAATTCTGACAATTTCATCTGCCCGAACCCAGTGAGGAAGTGCCGCAAATCCATCTATGCGGTCTTTGGTTTCGGCCGAAATCACCAGTCCCGGCGATTTTAAATTTGCGTTCATTTCAGCCTTGAGAGAGGTGAGCAAACTGATCTGATCTTCGCTCATTGAAGCGCGCGTGGATACAATCGCGGTCATATTGGCTCGCAACTTTGCTGCGTTTTCTTTAGCAACTTCTAAAATATTCAAAGAGCGAATTCTCTCGCCCAGGCCCTCGATCTGACTCTGGTCGGCCAGACTTCTATCCACAGCGATGAGGCTCCCCATTAGCCCGTTCATACGATCAATGAGTTCGAATGCAGCAATCTCTTTTGCAGAAACCTGCTTACGAGTCATGTCAAAATGAAAATTTAAGGCGCTCATCGCGTTTTCCATGACAGATTTATCCGCCACGACTTCGGAAAAGGCTTGTTTGAACGGCGTTCTTTTGTCGTCACTTTGCGCGCGTTGCGCCTCGAGCTCTTCTCGCGACAAAGCACTGCTTAAATATGCCACGGACAACGCTCTTTCGAGCTGAAGTTCGTTGACCATCCTCGAAATCGCCACAACAAAATTCATGTTTGTTTCAATAAGGTCTGCATTGGCCTCGTATTTAGTCTGAGTCCGAACAATCTGAATCGCCGCGAATAAAAACGCGACCAAGGGGATTACGGCCGCTACTGTGACTTTCGCCGCTAGGCCATTTTTCATAGCTGCGCACCTGCGATTAATTTTTGACCCAACATCGCCTCTTTCGAAAGCGCACTGACAATGTCGATTAAAATTATTACTCGTTCGTCGACCTTTCCCATTCCGAGGACAAAGTTCATTTTTTCACCCATCTGGGGCGAGGCCTCAATATTCTCTTCGATAAAATCTACGACTTCGCTGACCTGATCAACGACCATCCCGATTTGACCATGCTCACCCTCGATCACTATGATGCAGGTTTCGCGGTTATAGGGTGTGTACTCCAGTCCAAATTTGAGTCTAAGATCCACTACAGGAATCACTTTTCCGCGAAGATTAATTACGCCGATTACAAATTCTGGTGTTTGCGGAACCGGGGTAATTTCATTCACTTGATTAATTCCGCGCACAGTATCTATAGGCAGACCATAGGGGCGCCCCTTAAGCACAAATGTCAAATATCGTCCTGCTTTTGCTTGATGTGCCGAATTTAAATGGTTCATATCTTCTCCCGCTACTATGGATCGCTATGCCGCTTTACTGCTAAACCCAGCCTCCCCAAACACCGGATGCTGAACGACGTTACTCCTTGTATCAGCGCTGACTTCTCTTGCGCCTTTTACGACTTCGGTCAAATCACCTAAAAGATTTCTTAGTGCTGCTGATTGTGCCGACATTTCAACCGCTGATGCCGCCGCCTCTTCAGCACTTGCCGCGTTGCCCTGAATGCTTTGGTCCAACAAGGCAATGGCTTTGCCTAGTTGATAAATGCCGGCAGCCTGATCATCGCTAGAAGTCGCAATTTCATTATTGAGATCGGCGACTTTTTTAACACCTATTACGATATTTTTAAGAACTGCTCCGCTGGTGTCCGCTATTTTCGATCCTTTTTCGATTTGAGAAACACTGTCTTTAATGAGCCCGGTGATTTCTT
>CAYJBA010000391.1:0-572 GCA_964367865.1 uncultured Bacteriovoracaceae bacterium
ATGGAGTCAGGACAGAAAAAGATTCTGAGCTCGTTTCTAAGCATGCGTCCCCAGCCGCCCTCCAATCCCGTAATGGGAGCGAACGCCTAAGTTTGGGATTGCCGGGTTGAAAATAAACCCAGAAAAGGCCCCCCTTCGGTTGGCAATCGTCTTAAAAAACGATATAGCGGCCTGGATGCGTATTCTCGTAGCTGAAGATCAGAAAAAAATGGCTCAGTTCCTCAAAAAGGGGCTAATCGAAGCGGGTTACTCGGTTGATTGGGCCGAAACAGGCACTGCGGCCGAGACTTTAGCCGCAGAAAATCCTTATGATCTCATAATCTTAGACGTAATGCTTCCCGATCAAAACGGATTTGACACGTCGCGCCACCTTCGACGAGATGGTTATGGTGGCGCGATCTTGATGCTTACGGCTTTAAGTGGAACCAAAGATAAAGTTCATGGGCTGGATGCTGGTGCTGACGATTATCTTACTAAGCCCTACGAGTTCACTGAGCTGCTCGCGCGGGTTCGTGCCCTATTAAGGCGCCGTGCTCAAGCCGTGGACTCGATCTTGAGATACGGTGAGATCG
>CAYJBA010000391.1:582-2681 GCA_964367865.1 uncultured Bacteriovoracaceae bacterium
GCCATTTGAAGATAGGAATTGTGCGGATATCCTCCCCATCCCATATCGTATTGCGATTGGATTGAAGAATAGGTATTTAAACCGCTGCCTAGAATCGGATAATCCTTGATAATCGAAATGGATCTTGTCCAACGCAAAGTAATTCGTAAGGGAAAAGAAATTTCGCTGACACCCAAAGAGTTTTCTCTGCTCGAGTATTTTCTTAGAAACCCCAATCGTCCTGTTACCCGAACTGCCTTGAGTGAGCATGTCTGGGATGTACACTTTGAAAGTGGAAGCAACGTGATTGATGTTTATATCAATATGCTTAGAAAAAAGGTCGACCAACCGTTTTCGAAAAAGCTGATCCATACCGTCGTAGGTTCGGGCTATGCCCTCAGAGAAGAGTAAAAGCGTAAACTCCTTACCTGCTGAACGCTGGAGTCTCCCGGGTATCCGATTTCGCCTGACCGTACTGTTCGTAATTATTTTTGGAATCACGCTTGTAGCTTTTAGCGCATTTTTGTATCGCACGTTTAAAAAAAATACTCTCTACGAGTTTGATGCGGCCCTTTATAACCATGCAATCGATGTATCTCAGGCGGTTACCGTCGATTTTTTTGGAGACCTTAGCTTTCAAAATGAAGTTTTTTCTGGAGGTGGAAAAGTCTTTCCATTTTCAATAGGCAAATCTTTTATTCAGATTACAAGTGCGGACGGTCGGACTTTAGCCCGCAGTAAGAGTTTAGAATCGCGCTCATTACCATTGACCGATGAGGATCGCCAGTTGCTCATGCGTCGCGGAGTTGCGTTTAGGTCTTTTTCGATTGGAAAAATATTTCCTAAAGCAGCGGACCCCAATCTTGCTTATCGAATGATCAGTTATCATGCATCGGATGGCGCTCGGCAAAAGTTCACGATTCAAATTGCAGTGCCACAAGCTTTTTTGGATCAGGAGCTAAAGGGTATTTTACTTTATTTTTTTGTTGGAATCCCAGTTACTCTTGTCATCGCCATGTTGGGAGGATTTTTTCTTTCTGGCCGAGCCCTTATGCCTGTTAAGCAAATCATAAAAACATTGCGTGGACTTCAGGCTTCGCAGTTGTCTGAGAGAATTCCGGTTCCGAGAGCTGGAGACGAGATTCGTGATCTTTCGCTCGAACTCAACGGACTACTTAATCGTCTTGAGCAGGCGTTTCAAAGTCAGGAGCGCTTTGTTTCGGATGCCTCGCATCAGCTCAAAACCCCCCTCGCCATACTTAAAGGCGAGATCCACGTTTTTAAGCAAAAAGAACGAAGCGCTTCGGAGCTTGCCGAATTTATTGATAGTCTTTCGCAGGAGTTAGCCTACCTTTCGCGCATGGTTGAGGATCTACTCTTGCTCGCGCGAATGGACGCGGGCGCTGGATGTTTGTCGATTCAAAAAATAAGGCTTGATGAAGTCGCCCTCGAGGCAGTGAGTCGACTCGAGCCGCTCGCAAGAAGTAAAGGTGTAAAAATGCGCTTTGATTTGAGCGATGGAGAATCCAATTCGCCATTCGAAGTTAAGGGTGATCCAGACTTACTCCGGAGCATGTTTCAGAGTCTGATTGAAAACGCGATCAAGTTTTCGCCCGGGGGCGCTTGCGTTGAGGCAACGGTGAGTGAAAAAGACGGAAAAGTAATTGCTGGCGTAAAAGATCAAGGCAAAGGAATTTCGAGCGACCTATTGCCACATATTTTTGAGCCTTTTTTTCATGGGGCAACCGATACCTCTCAAGACTCCATTCGAACCGGTGGATTGGGCTTGGGATTAACCATTGCGCGTCGAATAGCGGATGCTCATGATGCTAGCCTGAACGTAATAACGACAGGCGTCGAAGGAACTCAGTTTCAATTTCAGATTAAAAAAGTTTAATCCCACTTTAATCTCATTTTAAGAACCTTGCGATAAGTTCACACATGTCGCCGGCAAGATTTCCGAAACCGGAGAAAAGGAGGTCAAAAATGAGTCAAAGTTATCCACTTTTGGTTTATATCGCTTTGGCTTGTTCGGCGGCAATTGCATCGTTTTCACAACATCATAAACTCCCCAACACAGACGAGGGCGCCCCAGCGGCGCTCTCGTTTTATTTTGAGGA
>CAYJBA010000392.1:0-2665 GCA_964367865.1 uncultured Bacteriovoracaceae bacterium
CAAATTCAATCGAAGAGTCTGTGGTGAGCTATCAACCCCCAAAAGGCACCGGATTAAAATCTAGAGCCTCTCGCGCCCCTGAAGTGCCGAAAGTGCGGAACAGTGTCGCGCCGGTTTCTGCGCCGACTCCAGATCCCACTCCAGTTTCCGCTCCAGTTCCGAGACCTATCCCAACCCCCGCCCCAGTCGAAGTTTCAACACTGGTTTCGATACCGCTTCCCGTAGAAGCTCCGGCATTAGTTTCTCCCCCGACTCAAGCCCCAAAGCCACTGCCTTCGAACGTTATACAAATCGATACAATTAAGTCCCGACCCAGTCCGCTGAAGAGGCTTGATCCAGAAAAAGTGATCCCATTTAGCTCAACATCCACCACTCAAAAAGTAGGGAGTACTGACGGGTTTTAGAGAACGCTTATTTTTAAAAGATTCGAGTAAAATATGTTTAAAGCTGAGACAAAAATTTTAATTGTGGATGACATGTCGACGATGCGTTTAGCTCTTCGAGAGCAGCTTAAACGTATTGGATTTAATAATTTTATCGAATGCCAAAACGGGGATCAGGCTTTTAATGTCTTAGATGAGCAGATTAAAAAAAAGGATCCTGTCCAACTAGTACTCACTGATTGGTGTATGCCACTGATGTCAGGGGTTGAATTGGTAAAAAAGATGAGAGAAACGATACATCTCAAATCGCTTCCGGTGCTTTTGGTAACAGCCGAAAGAACGAATGATAATAAAAAAGAGGCACTCGATATGGGTGCGAACGGGTTTTTGGCGAAACCGTTTACGGCTGATGATTTAAAAAGCGTATTGACTGAAATTTATACGAGCAGAAAAAAGTCCGCTTAGATTTTAAATCCTTAAAAAATCGATCTTACCAAATAAAAAAGGCGCCCCCTTTCGAGGGCGCCTTTGATAAAGGCTACTTCCTATAACCTAATTAAAACGAGATTTCAGTCCAAATAGCTGCGCCGGTGCCCTTAGTAGCGCCGCCGAACAGATTTTGGTTCTTGATGTAATTGCCATAGCTGGTGATGTTATATGCAACTTTGAATGTCATATTCTTTGTTACATTATAAGAAGCACCTAAATCAATTTCAGTAGCAATTGCTTTTTCAGCATTAGCACTTCCAAGGCCAATCGCAGTTGTTCCATCAGTCATAAATGCAGCAGCAGCAGCGTCTTTACGGTTAAACATGTAATAAGCTGCGCTGAATGTCCAATCTGCATTGGGTGAAACACTCACATGACCTGCCATGCCGCTAATGTTTCGGCGTCCTAACAGGTCGTTTTCTCCGAGCCATTTATGTGTGTTTGCCAAAAGCTGATTGAAATCCTTAGACGCGTCGTAATACTCACCTGAAACGCGGATTTTCATTGGACCATCCATCGTGTATCCAAGTTCTGCGTTCATCTGAGTTCCAGAGGTATCTAAGACTCCGCCAGCGGATACATAGTTCGGATTCTTTTCGCCCGTGTACTCAAATCTAAGATCCAAACCGCTTTTCTCAGCCTTGATGCGCGCACCGTAGACTGACATCGAAGAAATGTCTGTTCCACCAGCACCCGCTGCTTTACCCGCGGGATCTTTCGACATGAAATAATATACGTCAAAAGCCTTGACCTCTTCCGCTAGTTTCCAAGTGGTATAAAGACCCATTAAAGATCGGTCATAAGGAGAAGCTACAGGAAACGGCTCATTTTCTTGAATGGTCATTGCAAAAATATGCGCCGATCCCATGGAGTGACTTGCGTCGAAGCGTAAGCCAGATAAAGCTTTGCCGTTGTCCGCCCAGCCACCTTCACCAAAAAGGAGCTCATCACCCAAACTGACGACTTGACGACCCATGGTTAATTTATAACGGTCATTTGGACTATAGGAAACAAATGCTTGGTGAGCGCCGAGTCCGGTATCAACTCCGCCTGCACTACTACCCATGGCAACAGCATGTAAGTCTTTTTCATTTCCCATCATTTGGTCATATTGAGGTTGCAACATTACTGCAACTTCCGCACTTGGTTTAAACCAAAACTCAGGCGCCACAACAAGATCAGTGTGATCTAATACGGTGTTGGTGCCAACATTGCCAGAATGACCCCAGCGAAAACGAGCAAAGCCTTTCGTTTGAAACGAATCTCCGGCAAAAGCGTCAAAAGCAAATGCAGTTAAAAGCAATGCAAGAGCAACTAAATGTCTCTTTTTTAAATTCGCACTCATTATCTCTCCCTCTACTTTCAGGTTGTTTACTGCTCCACTTCAAAATTGCCAAAATAATGCCTAAAAATACTGCCAAAACTGTGACTTATATTGAGTTACCTGCTGATTTTACCCAGACATTTGAAAAAAATACAATATTCTTTTTATCTTTTAAAGAAAAAGACCTTGCTTATCGATCCGGAGTCTTGAAAAATGAGGGATACAGTTCTAAATTTTGCGGAGGCAGAATGTTCCCGAACAACACGCGTATTTTGATCGTAGATGATATGATGACCATGCGTTCAGCCATCAAGGGCCAGCTGAGAGCGATGGGGTTTACCAGTTTTTTTGATGCAGATAACGGCGAAAAAGCGATGTTGGCCTTACAAGAGCAACACGATAAAAAGGAGCCGGTTCAGCTTATTTTATCGGATTGGAACATGCCCGTAATGACCGGGATGGATCTATT
>CAYJBA010000393.1:0-2631 GCA_964367865.1 uncultured Bacteriovoracaceae bacterium
AATAGTGATTATATTTTTTTCAGGACCATAATGCCAAAATACGCGGTAAGCTGCCGCCGTTTTGTTTTCGGCATAAGCATCAAAAATTTCCTCGCCATTCTCTCCAATCAGAGAAGAATATTTATGGGTGTTTAGGCTTGAATGACGAGGATTAGTTTCGAGGAAGCCAAGTGTTTTTCTTACTGCTTTGAGCCGTTTCTCAAGGCCTTTGTCATTTTCAAGGTTTCGCAGATTTTCATTTGCCTCATAAGTGAATTTGAGATGAAAAGGCATGGGGGGTCATTCGTCTTTTTCGTTTACAAATTTTGCGAATGATCCGCGTGATTTTACTTCGCCTTTTGCTGATTGTGTAATCCCGCGCTTAACGCTAGCAAGAGCGGTCTTATTCCCCAGTAGCCACTTTTCACGGGCTGGAATTTCGACCATGGGTTCTAAGAGATAGCCCCCCCCGGGCTGCTCAGAAACCATAAAGCTGCTGATTCCTGCCGCAAGTTTCCCAAGTGTAACCCTTCCCTTGGAGTCGGGTCGAATTTGAACGGGTTTCTTATTTGCTGATACTCGTGCCATATTTAATACTCCAATAACAATTGTCGACCAAAGTGGGAAACAAGTAAAGTGGGAAAAGTCACATTTCCCAAAGCAATAAACACTTGATATTACTGTTATTTTTATGAAATCTGCCGCGAAATGTGCGTAAAAATACCTGCGCAATGATCATCTTGCTTTTGCGATGTTTGAAACTCTAGCCCGGGAATACGATCCGAGCTTGGGATACCTTAAAAATGAGTGAAATATTTTTTACCCGATGCTTATAATTCGAAGAGGGAAGCAACTTATTTATGAGCAATCGCTGGGTCAAACGTCTCTGGATCTTCGTTGGCGCTATCATTATCGGGTTTCTCATCTGGAAACTGCGCGAACGAAATCGCCAACTGGAGCAGATGTGGAATTCCATAAATCCCCCGTCCCAGGGACAGTAGTTCATATAGGGCGATTCATTTGATCCCTCTTTTTTCTAACCTCCCGCTCTGCTAAGGTGTTTTTCTATAGGGAGACTCTATCATGGCAAGCGGGCCCAGATTAGTGCGCGCATCGCACGGAACAAAACTTGAGTGTCAGGGCTGGCACCAAGAGGCAGCCCTTCGGATGCTCATGAACAATCTTGATCCAGAAGTCGCAGAGCGCCCGGATGATCTTGTGGTTTACGGTGGTAACGGTCGCGCGGCCCGAAACTGGGATTGCTTTGATGCGATCGTCGCCTCGCTTAAATCGCTAAAAAACGACCAGACTCTTCTTATTCAAAGCGGAAAACCCGTCGGGATTCTGCCTACGCATCCGCTCGCACCCCGCGTGCTTTTATCCAACAGCATGCTCGTTCCACACTGGGCGACTTGGGAAAACTTCAGAGAACTCGAACACAAGGGCCTGATGATGTATGGCCAGATGACCGCCGGATCTTGGATTTATATTGGAACCCAAGGCATCGTTCAAGGCACATACGAAACTTTTGCCGAAGCCGGTCGCCAACATTTCAAAGGAGACCTGGGTGGTCGCGTGGTTTTGACAGCTGGCTTAGGTGGAATGGGTGGGGCTCAGCCGCTCGCCGCCTCGATGGCCGGCGCTGTATCTCTCAATGTCGAAATCGATCCTACGCGCGCGCAAAAGCGGCTTGAAACTAAGTATCTGGACGAAATGGCCGCATCTTTAGACGATGCGCTCAAACGCGTTGAGCAGGCCAAGAAATTAAAAAATGGTTTGAGCATTGGCTTGATCGGAAACGCCGCCGAAGTGCATTGGGAGCTGCTTAGGCGCGGGTTTTTGCCTGATCTTATGACGGATCAAACGAGCGCGCACGATGAGCTTAATGGTTATATTCCGGCGGGCCTCAGTGTCGAAGCCGCGACGGAGTTGAGAAAAAAAGACCCGAGGGGCTATATTTCTCGCTCAGTTGAGAGCATGGGTCGTCACGTCGAGGCGATGCTTGAGTTTAAAAAACGAGGCGTGCATGTTTTTGATTACGGAAATAATATTCGCGCGCAAGCCCTTAAAGCCGGCGTAAAAAATGCGTTTGATTTTCCAGGTTTTGTGCCTGCTTATATCCGCCCGCAGTTTTGTGAAGGCCGGGGTCCATTTCGTTGGGCTGCGCTCTCAGGCGACCCGGCAGATATTCACGTAACGGATCAGGCACTGCTTGAGTTATTTCCGGAGGACAAGAGCCTCGCTCGCTGGCTTGCCATGGCTGAGGAGCGGATTAAATTTCAGGGACTTCCAGCTCGCATTTGCTGGCTAGGCTATGGCCAGCGCGAAAAAGCAGGTCGCCTTTTTAATGACTTGGTAAAAAACGGACGGGTCAAAGCACCGCTTGTGATTGGTCGCGATCATTTGGACTGTGGATCGGTTGCCTCTCCCAATCGCGAGACCGAAGCGATGAAAGATGGGTCGGATGCCGTGGCGGATTGGCCGATTTTAAACGCGCTCGTCAATTCTGTAAATGGCGCCTCTTGGGTGAGCGTTCACCACGGCGGGGGAGTGGGAATTGGCTATTCGATTCATGCTGGGATGGTTGTCGTAGCAGATGGAACTCAGGACTCCGAGTGGCGACTCCCCCGCGTGCTCAATTCAGACCCCGGA
>CAYJBA010000394.1:0-2611 GCA_964367865.1 uncultured Bacteriovoracaceae bacterium
TCCCAAACCCATCAATAATTTAACGGCCCCGCCACCAATGGCTCTTAACCAGAAGAGCCATCCAAAAAGAGCAAATCCTACTACCAATCCGCCCAGCGAACTCCCAAGGCCGGCCCAGCCCGATAATAATGTCGAAAGCAAAATCCCCGAAATCACCATAGGAAGCGTAAGCCAATTAAAAATTCTGCCGCGCGCGAGATCACTGAATAAAGCAATGAGTGAAAAAAACAGAATTGCGAAATTAAAGAGTTCAGTTTTTCCAGACATTGATTTGGGCCCTTCCAGTCTTCAAATCCTTTTCAAGCTGGGCGCCAAGAAACAAGATCCCTCGATCGAGAGCTCCAATCACTGCGCGGCCGATCTGCGAAACGCCAAATACGATAACCGAGAGCAATAAAATATACTCGACCGTGGCTTGGCCGGATTCGTCCTTGTATAGGTTTTTAAATATGATTAAGTTCACAGTTCTGAAGCCCCCCAACCCCATGCCTCACGAGTGAACAAAATACTGAGACTTGATTTAAAAGCGAAACCTCGGCCTACTGACTTGAGTCGATCTTGGCTGCTTCGCCAATCGAGCCCATCAAGTCTTTTGTAATGCCTTCAATTTTAGAACCGAATACCCCTTTAAATTTCATCGCAATCATCACTACGACTGCAAGAATCAAGATGTACTCAGTCGTTGACTGTCCCGTCTCGTCTTTGTAAAATTGATTCAAAAATTTTTTAATCTTCATACGCGTCCCGCTCCTTCTCCCATTCATTTACTTTTCGGAATGTTTGGGAAAAAACCTAATTCCTAACCCCAGCCTCAGCAGTTTCCATCCTTAATAGTATGATATCTTTACTTAATTGGTCAAGTATTGATTCTCCTGGTTTACAAAATAGCTAATAATCCAGATAGGTTATCTCCAGTGGGGGCGGATTCCATATCTGCCTGAATTTGTCTAAAAACCTGGTTTTCAGGCTGATTTTGAAGCCGTGCGGCGAGGAGGTCATTTCTAATACTTTCTGGAACTCCATCCGTCTGAAAAAATAGCCAGTCGCCTGGATAGAGCCGGTATTCGAAAATTTCGGGCTCTAAATGATCACCCATTCCTAGGGCGATGAGTGGACACTTAAGCTCTTCACGCAAATCAGTAGAAAACGGTTCAGCCAGTCGCGCATAGGTTCTCGGAATCACCAACTCCACCATTTGGTTGTCCCGAATCAGCCATGCCGAACAAGCCCCAACATTGGCCAGAGCGAGCAGTGACCCGTCAACAAACCCAGCAAGCACTGAGGCGCCGCCACGTTCCTGAGGAGGCTTACCGTGATTCATTTTCTGAACTTTACGATTTGCATGGATCAAAGCATTAAACAAAACATTTCCGGCGAGCGAAAAATAATTTCGAAGTTCAAATGGAAGTGTAGCCTCTAAATCCCCTGCTTCTTTAATCAAAAAGCTCTTTACTGCCTCACAAGCAGTTTTGGCTGCAGTAGCGCCAGGACCAGGCCCTCCAAAACCATCGGCAATGGCAAACAATCCTTTTTGATCGCTACCGACGACATAGTCCTCTTGAACAGGTCGCCCTCCCCGAGATGAAAAAGTCGCTAAGGCGCGGATCTTCATAGATCTTCCTTTCGAATAAACCGAGCCAGCTTACGCTCCGCTCTTTGACGGTAAATATCGTCGATGGGCGCGGTAGCGTAACACTCCTGAAACTTCTTTCGTGCATTTGAAAAATCGCTATAGCTCTCGGCGATAACCGCCTCTGTGTAAATGACTCTAGCTCTTTCATGCAAGACACCGCGGACTCGCTCAATCCCCTTATAAGAGCCAGGGTGTCTCGGGTCGATTTTCTGTGCTTGTAAGTAAAGTTGATAAGCCTTTGCAAACTCTCCCGCAACTTCGTTCTGTTTCGCCTCTTGCAGTAGCGGTTCACGTTTTTCCTGAATAATCGCCTTTGTCTGTCGAATTACGGCTTGGGCTTCAGCAATTGCCTTTTTGTCTGTGGCCTGAATTTCCATGACCTTTGCTGCTGTATCGATCGCCGAATAATATTTTCCGTTACGAACGTAGCCCTTGGCTTCTTTGACAAACTCCCAAGCGCGAAAATTAATTTCTTTTCGAACCTGCGCCTGCTGCTCGTCCAACCGCATTTTTTCTTCGGCGTCTTCGATTTCTTTTTTCCATCCCGAAATAGTCGAGTTGTCGGGGTCGAGAGCCAATACTTTGGCAAAAAGATCACGCGCCATTGCGTAATCTTTCTTGTTCATCGAATCCCTAATCTCCTCAACAAGTCCAGCGACTTGTGCCTTATTTCGTCTCTCAGTCTCTTTGGCCTCTTCTTCGCGCTTCATCTGCTCTTGGCGTTCTTTCGCTTGCCGCGCGTAGCGCTCAATATCCTCGATATTTTTGTAACTTCGGATCCCCAGTTTATAAATCGGCTGAAGCGCATTGAGGGCTTCGTCGTAATCTCTCTTAATGGTCAGAAAATCAAAGGCGGTTTGCCGCTGACGCTCAACAAGCTGCTGTTCTTCGGGCGTCAACATTTCGAACGTTCTCACTCCAAGGTCATTGGCCTTCTTCGAAATTCCAGGGTTCTTTTTTGGAGGTCCCTTTTTTTGT
>CAYJBA010000395.1:0-2602 GCA_964367865.1 uncultured Bacteriovoracaceae bacterium
CACTTTTTCGCTTCATCCTAATGGGCTTTTTGGACTTAAATTCGAATATATTCACCCAAAAGCCTACCCCGAACAGCAAAGTGCAGAAGCTTCTAACGCTGAATCCTCACCCGTTTCGTCCACCCCGGGGATGAAATCAGGGACGAGTCGCGCGGGTAACGTTGTCGAAATTCATGTTACACCTGGGGGCGAACAACCCAAAGTAGTAGCCGAACTTTATAAGAATGGAAAACTAGTTTTAAAGCAGGTCGCTCGTGTCGGGGAGGCGATTCAAACCCCTTGGATGGGAATGATGCTGACCTTGAAATCCGCAATGGCTCAAGCCGAAGAAATTGAGGAAGTAAAACCAATTGAGCTTCCTCAACGCGCACAGATGCCTCCCTCCGCCTTAAAAATTAGAGTCCCTGGTATGCAATTAGGCGAAGGCCGTTGGCTCATTGAAGGTGAACGCCGCCCTCTCCCGCTGGCTTCGGGACCCCATATGGTTTACTACGGACCGGATTCGATACAACTTCCGTTTCATTTACAGCTCGAGCAGTTTACTAAAGTTGACTATCCGGGAACCGAAACCGCGATGAGTTATCAAAGTCAGGTCAAAGTAAACGGGCAGGGAGAAAATATTACTATAGCGATGAATGAACCCCTCCATCGCTCGGGCTTTACGCTTTATCAATCCAGTTACGTCCTTGAGCCGGGCCAGCCACCCATGTCGATTTTTTCTGTGAACCGTGATCCGGGACGGTGGGTAAAATACGTCGGATCGATCATACTTGTATTAGGAATTGCGATTTTTGCGTTAATGCGAAGTCATTGGTACATGAATCTACAAAAGAGAAAGGCGTTATCGTGATGAATCATGTGAGATTTTTTAGTTGGATCGCATTGGGATTCGCCTTATTTCCTAATGCCCAGGCCGAACCTACGATACCGATCGAGGAAGCCAGAGTGAGATTTGTCTCCTTTGCTAGAACAATCGATACCTCGGTCATTTCTGCATTACCTGTACAACATAACGGACGCATTAAGCCACTCGACACTTTAGCTCGCGAGGCACTCATTTTTGTCACCGGAAAATACGGAATGTGGGGCCTATCTCCAATTCAGATTTATTTAGGGCTCATGTTGGATGAATCCCATACCATGATTCCCCTGATTGAGGTTCGAGATCCACAACTGCGTGCAGATTTGAAACTCAGTCCAGGTCGGAGACATTACTCGGTACTTGAGTTGCAAACAACGGAGCTAGAAAAGCTCGCGCAGCCTTTGGCGAAAAAAGAAGAACAGAATAGTAAATTGCTCTCGCCTCGCGAAAAAAAGATTATTGAAACTTTTCAACAACTGATGCTCGTACGGGCAATCTCAGGTGGAGGGCATTTATTTCAGGCCATAGACTTTAGTTTTGGTAAGCATGGCACTGATCCAAAAGCTTCAGCGGGCCTTGACCTTGTTAAGGCTGCGGGCGAAACGTATTTTAAAGCCGTAAACTCTCAGGACCCGGCCGCGGCTCGTGCCGCAGCCCGCGATTGGATCGCCGTCGCAAATAACTACCCCTTACCTGAAATCATTGCACCTTACCGAGCTACAGTGCCACTTGAAGTGATGTATAACCGCGTGCAGCCTTTTTTTATTGCGGCCTTAGCCTATATTCTGTTGGCACTCCTCATATTAATCCCACAGACCAGAAATTTTCTGGGAACAAAACGCGTCGTAGGACTTCTTGCGGTCCCGATGCTGATCCATATTGTGGGTTTTACACTTAGGGTTTACATTACGCGCTTTGCGCCTGTGACCAATATGTACGGAACGATGCTCTGGGTGGCGTTTGGCGTAGCTTTGTTTAGCACCATTCTTTACGGACTTTACCACCAGGCCATCGTCGTTGGGTTTTTGGTCGCAACTTCAGGCCTTGTTTTGCTTCTGACTCATAACATGCCGCTGATTTTAAGCCCGGATATGGATCCTATCGTAGCAGTGCTCAGAAGTAATTTCTGGCTAAGTACTCATGTGCTTACAATTACTATTTCTTACGCAGCATTTACTGTTGCGATGGTTCTAGGTAACGTGGGGCTCGTCGCAAACATTATGGGAATTCGCGACTCCGACTTTTACCGTCGCTATGCCCACTTTACATACCGTATGGTTCAGCTGGGGGTTTTTCTCATTTCCGCCGGAATTATTTTAGGCGGTGTTTGGGCTGACTACTCCTGGGGTCGGTTTTGGGGCTGGGACCCTAAAGAGACCTGGGCTCTCATTGCAGACCTCGGATTTTTGATGATCCTCCATGCTCGTTTTGTAGGGTGGGTAAAAGACTTTGGAACATTAGCCTGGTCGACTGCAGCTTATCTCCTTGTCATCATGGCCTGGTATGGCGTGAACTTCGTCCTGGCTGCGGGGTTGCACTCCTACGGCTTTTCGAGTGGCGGAGCCGCGGCGGTCGGTATTTTTGTATCAGTACAGTTAGCGCTACTTGGAACATCAGCGCTGATGTATCGCGCGAGAAAGACTAAAGCGGCGTAGAGGCGATTCAGGCAAACCGCGCTCCTGCTCGGGGTGAGTAGATAATTTTTTTATTTGGGAGTCTAACTTAAAAACCATCTCAAAA
>CAYJBA010000396.1:0-2593 GCA_964367865.1 uncultured Bacteriovoracaceae bacterium
AAGGATCAAAAAGCGGCACCCATCATCGCACCACTCGCTGAAATCGCTCCGGACGAAATCAGCTGTTTTGCTCCGGACCTTCAAGCTCGGGTCAAGAAACTCGGCTTTGAAATCATCGGACAAGGTGGAAAGTCGTTTCAATCCCGTAAGGACAAGACCAATCCCAATTCTTACGCAGATCAAATCGACGTACGCGGAGTTTGGATCGATAAACTTCTGGCGGCGAAATACCTAGTTGCTCGCCGCTTGGGAGTTTCGCTTCTCGATTCTACGACCGGAAACTACCTGAGTCTAAATAACGGTACTGCCGAAGCTAAGGCGCTTTTTCAGTCCGTACTTTTGAATCAGATCAGTTCTAAAGTCACGTTTAACCTTGTCACCGGAGAAACCGTAAGCGTACCGATGGACTACAAGTTGGATCTCGAATCCAGCCAGCTCATCGCACGTCAAAGTAAAACTATGAAAAAGCTCTTAGGTCTCGGAGATGCAGATACGACTCTAGCAAAAGAACTCGTATCGATCTCCTCTCGTGAGCTCCCGGATATTCGTCATAGCGTGGATTCGGGCGCATTTTTAGATACTCTGAGTGTCTTTACGAAACTACCAGATGATGGTCGAGCAACGTCCAAGTTCAAAACCTTCGACATTGGAACGACCCGGTTTTTGGCGCTGGCTGAAAACACCGTGGCTACAAAAACGATGGGTAAGATCAAAGAAGTGCGCGCCTTGAATAAGCTCACAGAAGATCAGCTCGGAAAAATATTAGAGGAACTGACTTCTACCGAGCCAAAAAAGGCCGCAACACTGATTTCGCCCGACGAAAAGGCAGTTCGAGCCTTAGGCGCACAGGCGATCAAAGACTTCTTAGGGGGACGTTATGAATCAGAGGGTTACTACTCGATGATTCTCACTGACTTACTCCTACGGAAGTAAAGCACTCCAATCCCAGCTTCGGTGGCTCGCAAAAGTCACTGGGGCTGGGAGCTTCTACAAAGTTGTTGAATCTTAAATAATTTGAATTCGGATTGAGGAGGGTCTCTGGGGAAGGCCCTCCTCAATCCCTCTTG
This sequence comes from uncultured Bacteriovoracaceae bacterium, assembly GCA_964367865.1. Classification (GTDB taxonomy): domain Bacteria; phylum Bdellovibrionota; class UBA1018; order UBA1018; family UBA1018; genus CAYJBA01. Next base: position 1,068 of record CAYJBA010000396.1, read on the forward strand.
TAAGAACACTACTTAGTGCGATCCAGGGAGAATTTTACTGAGCAAGTGTTCAACTTCGCTATTCAAAGACCCCTACTCAAGCATTACTTTTAAAACTGTATTTTACTTAACAAAAATGGTCAACAATTCATTTGTACATTTGGCGGTATCTGTAGTCCGCAAATTTCACCTTCGTGGACCTCACTTAGTTCGAAACTCCGCGCGAGTGCGCTAAAAGCTCTTGCCACCCTGGGCCTCAATCAGCGATAGCTCTACCGCCATGGAGTCCGAACTCATTCTACAGCTTATTCATGCCGTAAATACCGAATACACGAGGCGGCATAGCAAAAATCGGAAATACAGCCTAAGAGCCTATGCCAAGCACCTGGGAGTAGACGCCTCTCATTTACTTAATTTTATTCGCGGCAAAAAAGGCCTCAGCCGACCCCGACTCCTCCTCTTGGGCGAAAAGCTCAATCTCGGTCCCAACTGGCTAGAACGGATTCAGGCGACCGCTATTCGCGGAAAAAAGCCCGATGACGTTTATAAAGAAATCGAGGAAGCCCATTTTCGAAATATGTATCACTGGTATTACGCGGCCATTTGCGAACTTCCACTGGTAAAAGGGTTTCAGCCCGTTCCTGAATGGATCGCAAAAACTCTTGGAATTACGGTTTCGCAAGCGCGAGAAGCTCTGAACACTTTACAGGCTACTGGCGCCCTGATCAAGCTGCCATCCGGTACAAAAAAGGGCTCGATGGCTCGGCCAGTATCGTTAACCTATTATCGCCCAGGACAGACCACTGCAGAACGCCGCGAAAACCAAAAGGAGTTCATTAGAAAGGCACTCGCTGCAGTGGACGAAATTCCTATAGAGCTGAGGGATCAATCGACCATGGTCATGGCCACGAGCGCCGAAAACTTGCCTAAAGCTCGTAACCTTATTCAGAAATTTCGACGAGACCTGTGTAAATTACTCCAGAAAAATGGAGACTATCAGCAGCTTTATGTGATGAGTGTTTCACTTTTTCCCATTTCTAAAAAATAGACAGTATACAAAATTCTCAAACGATTTTTAATGCGGGTTGAAAAAACCTAGTAAATAGCGTTAAGTAACCGAATGAAAAGTCTTTTTTTTCTAATCTTGATTATCATTGGGCAATACCCATCTTTAGCTTCCGAAATTAAACTCAAATACGGACCTGCCGGAAATCCCAGAGCGACCCCCCTTTCGCAGTCCAACGAATATTTTCGATCACCTAAAAATAGAGCCCCCGATTACTGGGCGCTCGCTGGTTTTTACGTCCCGCAAATTAACGGAGCCGCCTGCTCGGCCGCGAGCGTGACTATGGTTCTCAATGCGGCTAGAGCCGGGCTTTCGAAAACCTCCGAAGACAAAGTGATCACTCAAAAAGACCTCCTCGATAAAGTCACTGTTGAGCAATGGAAGCAACGCCTCGGCGAGGGTGGAATGAACGGCGAATACGGAATCGCTCCCATCGAACGACTCGGTAAAATCACAGAAGCTGCGTTTAAGTAGTAGATCG
>CAYJBA010000397.1:0-2585 GCA_964367865.1 uncultured Bacteriovoracaceae bacterium
AATAGTGTTAACGCTTTTTATCACTGTCTTTTCCCTTAAATTGTCTCTTGAAGTATCCAGCTAAGGTGTCCTTAGGTATTTCATTTCCGCAGAGATCCGCGATATTCCAGATGTAGCAGCGGTTGATGTATTGACCATTGAGCAGTCTGTAACCAATATTCGCAGTAGGCGTGTCGCTTTTGCGTTGTGTCGCCCAAGCATTTCCGTAATGATCGGGTGCTACACCGAACTGACGGTAGTGTTCTAAAATCGAATTATCGACTCTTTCGCCACGGTTGTAGTGTGCTGCTGCATACCTACACTTACTCGCTCTGTCGAAGTTTAGTGTGTACGAAAGATCTATGACTTGGTCGATTTCTGGTTTATTTTTTTTTCCTGAAAATCGAACATGCACTTTTCTTTCTGTTTTTAAGATGTCAGAAAGGTAGCTAGCCATTGCTACTAGACTTTGCTTAGCGCAATAAACGGGGTAAATGGCGTTTTTTCCTACACCGCGTTTGCGCTCCTCGCAGTACTCTTCTAATTTGTCTAAACAAGTATCGGTTCGGTATTTTCCGTATCGGCACTCTTTAAGTGCTTTTTCTGCTTCTTTTAGATCATATTCCCAATCCAAGCCGTATGCTTCGGCCTTTGTGACTCCCATTTGAACCATTCCCTTACTCCATTTGTACGAAGGGCAAATTTGCCCTTTCTTGGGTTTGGCACAGTATTGTTTTTCTTCGATGTTCTCGGCAAAGGGATTAAATCCTGACTCCTGGTTTACGATAGCTGCAAGACACTCTGCAGGAAAACCTGTTTCGGCCTCGGCATTTAAAAAATATTCTGAAAGACGGTGGGATTGTGACAAATCCACGTGTCGTGTTTTTTCACAGGGTTCGGACGAATCGCTATTTTTCGGAGGAGTGCTATTTTTAAAGCAACTGGATTCTACAGTCGGAGACTTAGGGAGATCCTTTTTGGCCGAACCAGAAACAGGTAAGTAGTGCTTGATATCAACGAGGTCTTTGTAGCAATCCTCATTTCCAGTCATAGAAAATTTATGGTCCCTAAGGTAGCTAAATGCATTTCCTAAGTCGACGTACCCGTCAAAGGGATGTGCGGCTTTTAAGAACATTTGTTTTTTTGGACGCAGCATCTGATGACTGATCGAATGGTCCGACAGATAAAAATCGAAGTTAGGGTCAATATCCTTTGCAAAGACCCAAAACTGGACGGTGCTTTTTCCTTTTTTATCGAGGAGTTCCAGGAGTAGAGCGTGTTCGCAATTGCCCAAATCCTGCTCGCCTACAATAAAAGCTTCGACCCCACGATCAAATCGCACAGGTTGAACGAGTCCCTTTAAATGGCGAGTGAGGGATTCAATGCCTGTTGCGCCCTCAGGGCAAACCTCATCCGCTCGGACGAAGGTCATTGAGGTAAAGCAGAGAAGCACGAGTAGAGCTGCAGAAACATTTGGAGCACATATCATCTGATGACTTATCGGTTTTTTATGTTGAATTAATAGGGTTTTTTGTAAAAAAGTCTAAGCACTTGGCGCACCATTTTTTGTATATTTATTCTTCGCCTGAAAAAGTCCTGAACAGGCCCCGGGGTGTGTCGTAATTTACCCAGCTTGATTGATTTCAAGAAGTTAGACACTTTTAGGTTGGGCCAAAGTCTTGCAAATATAAGAATCGGGTAACGAACGGGGGATTAATAAATGGAAAAGCTAATATACGAAATCAAACCTTACGCTTTGACTGCATTATCAGTCTCTCTACTGGTAAGCTCAACCTATAGTTCCACATTGATGCATGGATCGGCTTTTTTGCTTTTAGTCGCTGCATCTACCATAATCAAAGCTAGATGGATGAACCGTGGTTTGATCCGAAGCTGATCTAGATACCCAGTGTTGAAAGAAGTTTTAAAAGCGAAGCTCGGTACTTGTCATCATTTCTCAAAAACACGTCAGTATGCTCGCCACCAGGAATTTGCCAAAATTGCTTAGGTTCAGCTCCCAAATTATATAAATCTACCCCAAAGCTATAATCAACAAGTGAGTCTCTGTCGCCATGAATGACTAACAAGGGACTGGGCGAAAGCATTTTTATATCCTGTCCGGGCGCAAATTCATCAGTGGGTAAAAAGAAGTTAAAAAATTTGGGCAAACTATATTTGTCTATCAACCACTCGCCTATTTTCCTATAGGAGTCGAATCCAGAGTCCACGATGATCAAAGTGGGTTGAATTTCTCCCCTGAGATCAATCATGGTTTTTAATCCAATCACACTCCCTAAACTCTGTGCGAAGACGACCCAAGGGACTCTTGGAGACTGACTAAGGAGGTAACGTAGGGCGGCTTTTCCGTCCTCCACGGTGTGTTCTGGCGACGGAGTTCCAAGAGATTTTCCAAAGCCACGGTAGTCAAAAATGAAAAAATCGTAACCGTGAGATAGGAGCCACACTAGATGCGGAAAGTGGGTTGTTACATTTCCGCCATTTCCATGAAAATATAAAAATACGGCTTTAGCTTCGGACTGTGGCAAGTCAGTTCGGCGAAAATACCATCCATGGAGAGAATCATTAGAATCGTTTTCGATTCTAAT
>CAYJBA010000398.1:0-2563 GCA_964367865.1 uncultured Bacteriovoracaceae bacterium
AACGCCGCAGCCTATTTGGGGGCCAATCAAGCTAAAAATGAACTGGGTATTTTGCTTAAAGTAGTCGAAGCGACGGACGACAATGCTTTTGAACCCATGCTCCGCGCTTTTGCTCAGAAAGATTTTGAACTCATTATCGGAATTGGTTTTGCGCAGATGGACGCTGTTAAAAAAGTTTCGTCACAGTTTCCCGATAAACATTTCGTTATAGTTGATTCTGAAGTTAATGCTCCAAACGTCAGCTCTTTGATGTTCGAGGAGCACGAGGCTTCCTATCTCGTAGGTGCCATTGCGGCATGGACCAGTAAAACTGGAAAAATTGGCTATATTGGCGGAATGGACATCCCGCTGATTCGTCGTTTCGAAATGGGATTCAAGGCCGGCGCAGAGAAGGCAAATCCAAAAATTAGAATATTTTCTAATTTTATCGGCGTGACCGGGGATTCGTGGAACAATCCTGCAAAAGCAAAGGAGCTCGCTCTGAGTCAGTATCAAAGCGGTGCGGATGTCGTTTTTGCTGCGGCCGGCGCCTCCAATGTAGGACTATTCGATGCGGCAGAAGAAAAGAAAAAATTTGCAATTGGAGTGGATTCGAATCAGAACTGGATCAAGCCTGGATTTGTGCTTACCAGCATGCTCAAGCGCGTGGATCTAGCCGTCTTTGCGGTTTGTAAAGATGCGTCTCAGGGAAAATTTAAGCCCGGGCTTCATCGTTTTGGGCTCCAGAATTCAGGCGTGGACTATGCAATGGATCAATATAATTCAAAGGTGCTAAGCCCTGAAGTTCGCGAAAAAGCCGAAAAGCTTAAGGCCGAAATCATCGCTGGTAAAATCAAAGTTCCCGATTATTATCTCAAGAAAAAATAATGTCGCCCTCACCCGAAGTTAAGTCCAGCGCCACTTTCGCCGTTCAGCTCAAAAAATTAAAAAAAACATTTGGATCGCTCGCCGCCAACGAGGATGTTTCACTTTCTGTTCGAACTGGCAGCATTCACGCGGTGATTGGAGAGAACGGCGCCGGAAAATCCACTGCGATGAAAATGCTTTATGGTATCTATCCGCCTGACTCGGGTGAGATTTTAATCCGAGGCGAAGTTAAGAAATGGCGTTCTCCCATGGACGCTATTCATGCTGGCATCGGCATGGTTCATCAGCATTTTATGCTTGCTGACCCTTATACTGCTCTTGAGAACGTTTTAGTGGGCGACGAGCCCTATGAGGATCGTTCAAAGTGGATACCCCGTGCTTTGAGGCCCATTTCGCACAGGCGTGCAAGGGCAAAACTCGAGAAATTATCCGAGCAGTATGGCCTGAAAGTAAATTGGGACTCTCCCGTGAGCGATCTGCCCGTTGGAATTCAGCAAAGGCTTGAAATACTGAAGCTCCTTTATCGAGACGCTGAAATCCTGATTTTAGATGAACCCACTGCCGTCTTGACACCTCAAGAAGTGACGGAGCTTTTTTTTAATCTCAAAAAGCTGGCAGATGAAGGAAAAACAATTCTCATCATTACGCATAAACTTAAAGAAGTAATGGCGGTGGCAGATGAGATCACGGTTTTACGGGCAGGAAAGATCGCAGGTCAAACGAGAGCGCGAAATACAACTCCAGATCAACTTGCTGAAATGATGGTCGGTCGAAAGGTAAAATTATTTTCCGAAGTGCCACCTCCGGCAAACGTAGGGTCGCCGGTTTTGAAATTAAGTCAATTGAGCCTAAAGGGTGCCTTGGGTGGTGCGAAAGATCTTTTGCAGGGTCTGAGCTTAGAACTTTGTAGCGGAGAGATTTTAGGGATTGCTGGGGTGGAGGGAAATGGACAGTCAGAGCTTCTCCAAATTTTGATGGACCCGGCGGATTTAGGTTCGAGGCTTTCAGGTGAAATTGAATTATTGGGAAAAAAAGTTCTCTCCTCCTCCCACGTTGCGGCTGCGGGGGAAATTCGAAGCACTGGGGTGGGCGTAATTCCCGAGGATCGAATTCGTGAAGGACTACTTGTTGAGTCCGATTTGAGGCAAAATTTCTTACTGGGTCTTCAAAGGCGTGCTCCCTTTTCAAAAAAGGGTTTTCTTCGACAGGCCGAACTCAACCGCAGAGTCGATATCGCCCTCGAGGCTTATGACGTTCGACCGAAGGACTCAGCGGCGATTGCGGGTCAGTTATCGGGTGGAAATCAGCAAAAGCTGATCATTGCTCGCGAATTTGAAAGAAACCCGAAATTGCTCATTGCCGCTCAACCCACCCGGGGCGTTGACGTTGGAGCAATTGAAAGCATTCATCGCCGAATATTCGAGGCCAGAGAGCAAGGTGCAGGAGTGCTATTGATTTCTTCAGAGCTCGAAGAAATTTTTGCATTGAGTGATCGTATCTTGGTTATTTATGAGGGAAAGATTGTCGCGTCGTTTAGTCGGGGAGAGGCTGATGAACACAGAGTTGGGTTAGCGATGAGCGGGGCGGGAGTTTCATGAGTGTGATCAAACGACTTCAGCCAGTATTGGCCGTTCTTATTGGGCTTTTGGTTGGCCTGTTGATCACGTATATCGCAGGCGAAAGTCCCTGGCATGTT
>CAYJBA010000399.1:0-2555 GCA_964367865.1 uncultured Bacteriovoracaceae bacterium
GGTGGATGAATTTTATCAGAATAAGAGGCTCGTGCATAAAGAGGGAACGAGCACATTTAGGGCAAATCAATATATTATTTTAAAAGACTCGACGAACCCCAATCACACGGCCATGGGCCGGTATTCCAAAGAACTCGATTGCATAGTGCCGATATTTAAACCGGTCGAAGGACTTTGGGGAATTTTTCCAAAGAACGCTGAGCAGGCCTTTGCGATCGATGCACTCATGAACGACGACATTAAGCTCGTGAGTCTAGTGGGCAAGGCTGGAACCGGAAAAACGCTCTTGGCCATCGCAGCTGGACTCGCAAAGACAGTTGATGAAGGAGTCTACCACCGCTTATTAGTTTCGAGACCGGTGTTTCCGCTAGGTAAAGACATTGGCTTTTTGCCGGGTGACATCGAGGAGAAACTCAATCCTTGGATGCAGCCCATTTACGACAACATCGATTTTCTTTTTGGTGCAACCGGTGCGAAGGGACGGCGTGGAGCAGGCAAGGGCTGTCAGGAGCTAATGAACCAGGGTTTACTTCAGATTGAACCGTTGACCTATATTCGTGGTCGATCCATTCCACAGCAATATTTGATCGTAGATGAATCCCAGAACTTAACTCCGCATGAGATAAAGACCATTGTGACTCGTGCGGGCGATGACACCAAGATTGTCCTCACTGGGGACAGTTTTCAAATTGATAACCCATACGTGGACTCAGCAAATAACGGTTTGGTTTACCTGGTTGATCGATTTAAAGAAGAGGCGATTTCGGCCCATATTACGCTGACCAAAGGTGAGCGCTCTAAGCTCTCGGAATTAGCTAGTAATCTTCTTTAAGTCGCATTGAGTCAACTCTCATGATTTATCGAAAAACTCCGATAAATCCTTGATGGCCTTTCTATTTTCATTAGCCGCGCTTTTGCTCTCCGCGACCGCCTATGCGGTGCCATTGCCAGGTCAAGTAGAGCAGCTAAAAACAGATCCAAATATAGAGGATCCTTTTGCTCACATCACGAAGGTCAAAGCCTTAAACGGAATCACGCTTATTTTTGCACCCAGCGCCTCCGCTAAAACTTTTAAAATCAAAGTTCAGGTCAAAACTGGCTTTCAAGTTGAGACTCCAAGCACGGCTGGAATTTCTCATCTGCTTGAGCACTATCTTTTTACAGACGCGAGACTCAAAGACGATCTGACCTATCTTGAAGTGATTAAAGAAAAGGGCGGGAGCGCAAACGGCTGGACTGGATTTCGTGAAACAGTTTATCATGCTACGATTCCAGGTAAACACGCTCAGTGGCTCGTTAAAACGTTTGCTAACATGGTATTTGATCGTGAGTTTGACGACGTAAAAACTGAGCACGCCAAAAAGCCTGTGCTTCTCGAAATCGGCGAACCCATGCCCTTTGCCGCAATCTGGAACCTGGGCCTTTACGAATTCGTTTATCCCCAGTTTTTAAATGATCCCGATTTTTGGCAGAGCGAGTTTGGCATCAATGAAAACCGCGAACCTAGATTTCGTGAACAGCTCAATACCTATAAATTTCGGGCGAGCGACCTTCGAAGACACTACTTAGAATATTATCATCCCGGAAATATCACTGTATATTTTGCAGGCAAATTTGATGCGGTCGCGCTCCAGGAGCTTGCGCTTCATTTGTTTGGCCGGGAGCCGCCCAGAGTGGGTAAAACGATTCCAGAGCCCAATCCCGTGCCAAGAGCAATGCCTTACGTTAGAACCAGCTCTACTTCCGGAACGCCCTTTGTTTCTGTCGGGACAAAATTTTGGGATTTCTCACTGGATGACTATTATGCGATCGAGCTTTATTTGGAATACGCGGCTCATCGACTTCAAAAGGAACTTAGAAATAAGCAAGGCAAAACCTATAGCGTTCGAAAGCGAACTTCATATAATAAAGATTTTGGATACGGAGCTCTTGCGCTCGAGGTCCCTGCGGACGATTATTCGCGGGTAGTTGAGCAGGTACGTGATCTGATTCGAAAGGAAACCGGCGAGAAGGCTTTGACTCGCACTCAATTTGAGGAGGCAAGAAAGCTCTACTCAAGTCATTTTACGCTTACGGATAAAGATGCCTCGACCTATCTTTGGCTCGCCGAATGGATGACCAGCGTTCATGAGATGTTTGAAAAGCCAATCATCAAAGACATAGCCTGGTCAATTAAAGACGAAAAAATGTTTGAGGCCTATAAAACTCCGTATATGCCTTTTGCAAGTATGACTTACGAGGATTGGGTCAAGCGACTCCATTATATTTTTGCGAAAGATCGGCTATTTTTTGAGCGGACCGAACCGACAGTTTTATTTCGGCTTGAGAAACCTGTTTTTATACTTATTTTTCTGGCTTTCTTTTTTTATTCAGCCCGATTTTTTGCGAGCAGAAATTTTATGCACTCGCGAATCAGAATGGTTCGCAAGTTGACCTATCCACCGCTTTTTTTAGGGGAGTTGAGTCTTGTCCTCCTGGGTCTAGCACTTTCGAGATTTTTGATTTTTCTAGTGGATCGGGCTTTTTTAGCAGTGCCCTGGCTTCAGTCGACCTTT
>CAYJBA010000400.1:0-2547 GCA_964367865.1 uncultured Bacteriovoracaceae bacterium
AAATGACAGTAGCCCCAAATACTACGCGGTCAGCTTTAATTGAAGAGGGGTCTATCACCTGAGCGCGAGCGAGTTTGCCGTTGATGTCTTGAATGCGGCCTTCGATAAAGCTTTGTCTTTCTTTTGCAGCAGAGTAATCGGCGTTTTCGGAAAGGTCGCCATGTCCACGAGCGACCTCAATCGCTTTGACAATGGTCGGTCTTTCGACGGTCATGAGGTGTTTAAGCTCTTCGTCTAAAAGTCGCTTTCCTGCGACTGTCATAGGGATCTTTTCGTCGGCCATAAGAATTGATTCCTAACATAGGTTCTGAAACCTAGGCAAGCGCCGTAGAACGGGGTTGCGAAGCCCTATTTTTTCTTAAATAAGGCATCTGCGGCCGCCTTCATAGCCTCTCCCGACGACCTTGACGCACCGCCTCCAGATTGAGGGCGAAAGTAATCACAAAAATTGGATCTTTCTTTGTCCACGACCCGTTCCGCTTGATTTTCTCGGCACGAATTATTGAACGAAAGTTCGTAATGAACGCATCCTTTGCAAACTTTTGTATCGCGCCCGCACTGAGGACACCGGTCCGCCCTGCCGTAATCGAGTGCAGTGAGCGGGGTACTGCAGTTCCAACAATTTCCACCGCCTTCAGGCATGTGTCAGTTCTCCTCAATTGAGTGGATGAATTTCTAGAGGCCCTTTTCGCTGCTGACGAATCGCTTCGAGCATGGCGCGGGCCGATGCCAGCACAGTACTATAAGGAATTTTTCGCTCTAAGGCTACACGTCGAATTGAAAAACTATCTCGAATCGCTTTTTCATCTGAGGTCGTATTGATGATTAAGGTAAATCGATCCTGCTGAATCGCTTCTACACAATGCGGAGAACCTTCGTGTACTTTGTTAATTCGATGGGCAGCAAGTGCATTTTTTGTAAAAAAAGCAGCCGTGCCTGGATGAGCCCATTGTTCAAAACCGAAATCCCCCAGTCCTCCGGCAATGGGTAGAATTTCAGCTTTGTCCTGATCTCTGACCGAAAGAAAAACTTTACCTGAATTCGGCAGTGGCATGCCCGCTGCGATCAGTGCCTTGGCGTATGCACCTGCGAAAGTGGAACCCCTTCCCATGACCTCACCCGTTGATTTCATTTCGGGTCCGAGCAAAACATCGACGCCCGGAAATTTGCTAAACGGAAATACAGGTGCCTTGACATTAAAAGTTGTGAGCCGAGTGTCCAAGTCCTCGCGAATACCAAGGTCATGCAAAGTTTTTCCGAGCATCACCTGCACCGCTAATTTAGCCAGGGGTTTACCCACGGCCTTGCTGACAAAAGGGACAGTTCTTGAAGCACGAGGATTCACCTCAAGCAAATAAATATCATCGCCTTGAATGGCATATTGGACGTTCATCAATCCGATCACCTTTAGCCTCTTTGCGAGCTCTCGGGTGTAATTACGAATTCGGTCGCAGACCTGAGTTGAAAGAGTCGCTACGGGAAGCGAACATGCGCTGTCGCCCGAATGAATTCCTGCCTCCTCAATATGCTCCATGAGAGCGCCAATAAAAGTTTCACGCCCGTCACTTATGGCATCCACGTCGACTTCTGTCGCACGGTCTAAAAAGCGATCAATCAAAACAGGATGGTCTTCGCTTAAATGGATAGCTTCGTCAATCCACTGCTTAAGCATAGATTCGCTATGAACGATTCTCATCCCACGACCCCCGAGAACGTAGGAAGGTCGAACCAAAACGGGATACCCCAGTTTAGCTGCACGCTCAATGGCTTCGCGGGCAGTTCTCGCGACTGTGGCTTCAGGCTGCTTTAATCCCAGTGGAATTAAATCGCGTATCAGCTCCTCACATTTTTCACGATCTTCTGCTAGGTCAATACTGGCAGTAGAGGTCCCAAGAATTTTCAGTCCCCCCTTTTCAAGCGCTTGAGCAATTTTAAGTGGAGTTTGCCCACCAAATTGAACAATCGCGCCAATGGGCTTTTCAGTCCGAGCAATATTGAGAACGTGTTCGGGCGTGAGAGGTTCAAAATAGAGCTTGTCTGAAATGTCATAATCCGTGCTTACTGTTTCTGGATTAGAATTAACCATGATGGTTTCAATTCCCGCAGCGCGCAGGGCCATAGCGGCATGTACGCAACAGTAATCAAACTCGATTCCTTGACCTATGCGATTCGGGCCGCCGCCTAAAATCATGACTTTAGGTTTTAAAGTGAGACGAGACTCGTCTGTTCCTTGGTAAACACTGTAGAGGTAAGGTGTCTTCGCTTCAAATTCAGCTGCACAGGTATCGACTGATTGAAAAACTCCATGGACTCCGAGGTTCTCGCGATCCGTTCGAATTTGAGTTTCGTTACTTCCTAAAACACCTGCAATTCCACGATCAGTCCATCCCAGTGCCTTTACCTGCCTTAGAGTTTCAGGTTCAAGTGGCCACTTTAATTTTTTAAGAATCTTTTCGCCCTCCAAATGTAAAGAAATACGATCTAAAAACCAGACGTCGATTCCCGAGCGTTTTGAAATTTCTTTGGACGAGACTCCTAGTCGAATGG
>CAYJBA010000401.1:0-2544 GCA_964367865.1 uncultured Bacteriovoracaceae bacterium
CGACCCCCCACACCAACACTCTTCCCCTACACGACGCTCTTCCGATCTTAAACGATTTAAGCTTATAAAAGAGCCCTCCGACGATTTGAAGCGTGGGAGGGCCCGAGAAACTACAAATGAACTAAAAGAGATTAAGCGTATATCTTTTCGCGATGTTCCTGCTTTTCCTTACAGGCAATGCATAGCGTCGAAACGGGTCTTGCTTCAAGACGTCGCGGTTCGATGGGCTCTTCGCATTCCTGACAGGTTCCAAAAGCACCTTCGTCGATTCTGGCAAGTGCCTCATCGATTTTTGACAGGAGTTGGCGCTCGCGATCTCTCAACTTAAATACCAGGTTCTGACTTATTTCAGCAGACGCCAAGTCGGTTTCATCCGCCAAGTCATCGGTTGAGAGCGTCAGCTCGTGTTTTAGCGCATTTTTCGAGTTATTGATGAGCCTCTGCTTTTCTTCAAGCAGGAGCTTTTTATACTTTGCTACTGTCTTCGTATCCATAATTCCCCCCCTACAACCCTTGGGTCAACGAAAGTTCCCATTAGTTTAACTGCAACAACTGGATATGAGCAAAAGTTTTATAAGGACTTCTAAGATTAATCAACTAAAACCGTCATTAAATCTTAGAAAAACTTATAATACCAAATTCCAGGCATGCACCTTCCGTCAGAGCTTGGACGCTCCTTGGAATTCAATCCTTATCGGCTATGCTCTTTTTTACTTCATGATCTTTACATTTGACGGCAAATCCCTGATTCCGGTAACCGAATAGAACATGTCCATTTCCTCAACTACGTCTCCTTCGACGAGTGTCATTGTTTTGGCTGCAGGCCTTGGAAAGCGAATGCATTCATCGCTCCCAAAAGTGCTTCATGAAGTTGGGGGCGAGCCCTTAGTTGTTCACCTATTAAAGAAGATTCAAAAAGCACTTCCCGCATCTTCAGTGGGCGTAATTGTAGGGCACGGCAAAGACCTCGTTCAGGAGCGGATTAGATCTTGCGGTGATTTGGAATCGTCAAAAATCAGCCTCATCCCCCAAGCGGAACAGCGAGGGACCGGACATGCTGTGCGATGTGCAATAGAATCCGAGTGGGGGCAGGAGCGACTGAAAGGAAAAGGGGCAGTGCTCGTGCTGCCGGGAGACGCCCCGCTAGTTACCTCAGAACTCATCACTGCATTGAGCGCTCCCTTAAAAGGAGCTTCTGCTCGCGTTCTTACATGTACGCTTGAGGATCCGACAGGATATGGCCGTTTGGTTCGCAAACGAAAAGATGGGCCAGTTTCTCGAATCGTAGAAGAGCGCGACGCCAATTCGCAAGAAAAGAAAATTCGTGAGGTCGCAGTTTCGATGTACCTCTTTGAGTCTTCTTTTTTGAGTCTAACCATTAAAAAGCTTAAACCCCAAAACGCGCAGGGCGAATTTTATCTCACGGACGTCATTGCCCAGGCAGTCAAAGCTAAGAAAAAAGTAGAAGCACTCGGCTGGGGACAGGCGGAGGATGCCCGGGGAGTCAATGATCCATGGGAACTTCTTCAGGCACGCGAAATTGTTCAAAAGAGAATTTTAATGGATTGGGCTAAGAAGGGTGTTTTATTCACCGAGTCTTTTTCAACTTGCATCGATGCCACTGTACTTTTTGAAGGGGCCGCAACCGTTGGCCGCGGTGTCGCTTTAAAAGGAAAAACTCAAATTGCAAGAGAAGTGGTTTTAGAAAACGATGTTCAGCTCACTGATGTTAGGGTCGGCGAACGGGCTCATATTAAAAAAGGTTCAGTGGCGGAAAATTCTAGAATTGGCTCTCAAGCAAAAGTGGGTCCTTATGCTCATCTTCGTCCCAATTCAGACGTGGGCTCAGGAAGCAAAATCGGCAATTTTGTTGAAATAAAAAATGCCAATATTGGATCAGATACGAGTATTGCCCACCTTTCGTATGTGGGTGATGCTCAAATCGGAAATCGCGTAAATATTGGTTGCGGATTTGTAACCTGCAATTTCGATGGCCGCTTGGTCGAGGGACAGAGAAAGCATCAGACCGTCATCGAGGACGATGTATTTGTAGGAAGCGATTGCCAAGCTGTGGCTCCGGTTCGATTAGGGCGCGGTTGCTACGTGGCTTCGGGCAGCACGATCACTGAAAATGTCGAGGCCGATTCGCTCGCAATCGCTCGGTCCCGGCAGGTCAATAAGGCCGGATATGCCAAGAAGCTGAGGCAAAGCTAAATTTATGTGTGGAATAGTGGGTTATGTCGGCAATCGCCCAGTAGTAGATATTTTGCTAAATGGACTCAGGCGTTTAGAGTACCGAGGGTATGATTCATCTGGCATCGCATATTTTAGAGACGGCCGCATTGAGATCAAAAAATCTGAAGGTAAGCTTCAAAATGTAGAGCAAATTTTAAGCGGCTCCTCGGATCATCGCGGATCCACTTGTGGAATCGGCCATACTCGCTGGGCTACCCACGGCAAGCCTACCACTCAAAATGCGCATCCTCACCGCGCGGGGCACGTAGTTCTTGTGCATAACGGAATCATTGAGAACTTCCGGGAACT
>CAYJBA010000402.1:0-2523 GCA_964367865.1 uncultured Bacteriovoracaceae bacterium
CAATCCGCCTTGATCAGCAGAAATATTTCGTATTACTTTTTTAGCCTCAAACTCCATTGTGCGAGAGGATTTTCCAACTTGAGTCATTGTTCCCGTGGCCTCGATATAGTCACCGGCAAAAACTGGCGCCAGGAATTCCACACTTTCATATGCGCGAAATAGGCCCTCATCACCGTCTAAACGAATCAGAAGTTCTGTTGCCACATCCCCAAAAAGTTGAAGCATTCTCGACCCATCGACCAAACCCCCGGCATAATGGCCATCATGGAGGCTCATTCTTAATCGTAATGTGACGCTTGCTTTTTTATTTGGAGTCATGCTCCAAGAGTATCAACGGGAGTGAGTCAGCTCAAGATCTTTTGAATATGACTAAAGACGCGGTCCGTTGCACCCATTTCGCGCCCCACATGCTCGCTCCATTCTTCTTTTTTCCGAGGCGAGATATCCTGAACCCCAATGAGCCACTGTTCGAGCTCCTTTGAGTTATTAAGAATCACGAGTTGCCCCGAGGCTTTTAGAATTCGTGTTTCCGGCGCACGCGTTGCTCCTTTGTAACCTCCGGCAATTGGAATTCCAAAAATTGCAGGTTCAAGCGTACTATGCAGGTTCTCCCCAAAACCCCCGCCAATATAAGCCCAATCCATATGAGAATAAAGTTCGGCTAAAAAACCAATCTCATCCACCAAAACCAGATGAGACTTCTTATGTGGAATAATATCTGAACTTCTTACGAACGGAATCTGCATGCCCTTAAACCATTTTATCAGAGGCTCAAGATGCGCTCTGTCCACTCGATGCGGGACCACCCAAACGGAGCCTTCTGCTTTTAGTAACAAGCTTCCCCATATTTCGAGGTCAGCGAGCTCAATACTTCCAAGTACACCCCAGGGCTTCGGCAAAACATGACCAGTGAGCTTCTTTAAAAGTTGATTGAGTCGGGGATGCGACTTTAGAGTCCTCTCTTTGACTCGATCCCACCTGGGATCACCGCTATTGTCAACTATCGCGTCATGAAACATGAGTTTGAGTAAATCTTCGTCGGCAGAGTCGGCCGTTAAAAGCGCCATCTTGGGTAAAGTTCCCCCTAATCCGGAACAAACTCTTTTGGCGACTCGGATAGACTTTCGATCTTTTGCACCAATTATTACCAGTGGAATATCAAGCTGCCCCAAGCTTAGCCAAAGGTCCGGCCAAGCTTCGTACATGGCTGTCACAAAGATATGGGGTTTAGCCTTTTTCAGCGCTCCTGACCAATCCCCCTCCCAGGGAGCAAAACCCGCAAAACTTACGTGTATATGATGTTCTTTTAAATGGGCCTGAAGGCGCTCTAAAGGTTTGAGGGCCGATTCACTAAATATAGTGATAATGACGTCGCCGTATTCTTTGCCCCATGTTTCGATTACAGGCCAAAGACTTTCAAGTTCGCCCACGCTGGCCGCATGAAACCAAGCGCGTTGCTTTCTCGAGCTTACCGTGGACACGTCTTTCCACTGGCGCTGGGATTCTTTAAATAGTTCCAGTTTTGCTTTCGAAACAAATCGAGTGAGGAAATGCTTCTCCACCCAATTTTTCAAAATATATCGGTAAGCTCGATGTCTCAATGTTGCGCGAGAAGGCATAGTCGTTCCGTGACCGAGTATACACGAACTTGCCTCGGATCAAAACCCGCGACCTTGCCCTCGAAATTGACTCAAAACCCTGACCCATTCATCGCGTGGGATACGTCTGATCATGCTCTTCACTTTTCCAATGCGAGAACTGACGTTTGTTTCGATCAGCGAACAATTGCCGTCCGCCTCCAATCTCAATAAATCCTTAGACTTTAACGAAACAACATGAGTGCGACCGTTTAAATGATCTCGACACACGGTGCGTGGTTCGCAAAAAGATTCGGTGACCAGGTAGATCCTGCCTTCGTCATTAGTGAGTTTTACGGGTGTAGATTGAAATTCGCGGGCAATCACAGTCGAGAAAATCACATTGATCCGGCCATCCAGAAGGATTTCAAAAATTGTCCCTTCAGTGCTCCAATAACCCTCGTAACCCCGAACCCATTCATGTGAGAGTTGGGCTGGCTTTTGAAAGTCTCCCAACGTAGTAGGAACAGGCCCCGAATTACCACAAGCTTGAAATAGAACGACAGCTCCAAAGGCACTTAAAATAATGGTATATTTCTTTAACATCCGAGACCCCTTTTAGCCTTGTCAGACTTGGTGCGTTATTACAAAAATTCCCGCTGCTCGTCAAGCTCTGCGAGCCCAATTAGGTTGCAGCTTTAATTGAGCAATATTAATTAAATTTCTGTTTTTATTGATATTTATTAGAAAAACTACGCTCTTCCAGCGTTTTAATTACCACGCCGTAGGCGTCCGGAAATTTTCTTTTAAATTCAATACGCCTACGCAATTGCCAAAAGCTGCGAAAATAAATTTTGAGGTGCGAAAAAAAGGCTGAATACATACAATTGCAATCCGGCCCGCCACGTCCTTGCTGTTTCTCACCCCAGATTTCATGCGAGATGCT
>CAYJBA010000403.1:0-2519 GCA_964367865.1 uncultured Bacteriovoracaceae bacterium
TGGACGATTTGACTGAAGAGGCGTCGCCTCATCGAGTCGAGGAGTTTAGACAAAAAGGGATGGTCAGTCAGAGCCGTGAGATTTCGGCACTGACAGCGCTCCTTGCCGCGGGTGTAGCGACCTATGCTCTTTCGCCAACGATGGGTACCCAGCTTTCTGAATTTATGCGCGAAGTTTTTCGAGCGGATCTCGCATCTCGGTTGAACCTCAGCGGCGAGGGCGTAGCTCGCACGTATCTAATTAAGGCCCTGCAGGTCGCTGCCACGGCTATATTACCTATTTGTTTTGCAGGCTTTATTTTTGGAGCTTTAGCGAGTTTTGCTCAAATCGGCGCGATTTTCTCGCTGGATCCATTGCAGCCGGACATGGGAAAACTTAATCCTCTCACTGGGTTTAAGAAAATTTTTTCAATTAAATCTGGCTATGACGCCCTTCGATTGACTTTTAAACTGGCTACCGTAGGTTCTGTTGCCTACTGGTTTGTAAAAAAAGAAGTTATGGGCGTGCCCCTTTACATCGCCAACGAGCCGGCGTCTTTGCTTCCGATTTATGCCCATGTGGGTAAGGCCATCTTTTTATCGATGATTGTCGTTCTATTTATTTTTGCCGGAATTGATTTCGGACTTCAGCGCTGGGATTACTCGAAAAAGATGAAAATGACAAAGCAGGAAGCCAAACAAGAGCATAAGGAGCGCGAAGGGGATCCCCAAATTAAAGCGCGAATTCGGTCCGTTCAAAGAGAAATTGCACGGCGGCGAATGATGTCCGCAGTTAAAAAAGCTGACGTCGTTATTACAAATCCGACTCATATTGCCGTGGCGATTACTTACGACAAAGATAACATGCTTGCGCCGAAGGTAGTGGCTAAGGGTGCGGACTTCATAGCTCAGAAAATTAAAGCAATCGCCACCGAAGCCGGCGTACCCATGGTCGAAAATGTACCTTTAGCGCGTACACTCTTTAAATCCGTAAAAATTAATCAGTATGTTCCTCGTGTACTTTATCAAGCAGTGGCTGAAGTGCTTGCTTATGTTTACAGATTGAAAAATAGGAAATTTTAAACCCGTAAATTGAGGCTGAGAAAATGAAAGATTTTTTTGAAAAAATGACAAAGAGTTCGGATTTGGTTTTGGCAGGGGGGCTTGTCGCAATCCTCGGTGTCATGCTCATTCCAATGCCGAGGTTTGCCTTAGACCTTTTGCTTTCTATGGGGATTGCCGCGTCGATGGTTCTACTTTTGACTTCGGTTTACGCGACTCGGGCCCTTGATTTTAGTGTATTTCCGTCGTTGCTTTTAATTACAACTCTTTTTCGCCTTTCGTTAAACGTTGCTACGACCCGCGTGATTTTACTTCGCGGTGCCGAAGAAGGGACCGCTGCGGCCGGTGATGTCATTCGCTCCTTTGGAGAGTTTGTCGTCGGTGGTAACTATGCCGTGGGTATTGTGGTCTTTACCATCTTAGTCATCATCAATTTTATAGTTATCACTAAAGGCGCTGGCCGCGTGGCTGAAGTCGCTGCGCGTTTTACCTTGGATGCAATGCCCGGCAAGCAAATGTCCATCGATGCCGATTTGAACGCGGGCATGATTAACGAAGAAGAGGCTCGACGCCGGCGTGGAGAAATTGCGCGTGAGGCCGATTTTTATGGGGCGATGGACGGAGCAAGCAAGTTTGTTCGCGGAGACGCTATCGCAGGCGTACTTATTGTCATCGTAAACATTATCGGTGGTATCTTGATTGGTACGCTTCAAAAAGGAATGGACATCGGGGTAGCGGCGCAAACTTTTACGCTTCTCACGGTCGGTGATGGACTCGTGACCCAAATTCCTGCTCTGATTATTTCTACCGCGGCAGGTATTATCGTCACGCGCACGGCAACGAGTACAAATTTCAGTCAGGAGTTTTCAAGACAGTTAGTGATGAAACCCGCGGCCCTGGCGGCCGCTGGTGGCATCATGGCTATTATGGCGATAGTCCCAGGACTTCCTGGAATTCCGTTTTTACTTCTGGCTTCGGGGCTTGGTGGCATTGCTTATCGTGTTAACAAGAGAGAAACCGATAAAGATAATGCCGAGCAAGCTAAGATTCAAAAAGAGAAACTCAAACCCGCTCAAGAGAAACTGGAAAGTCTTTTACCCGTCGATCTGCTTGAGCTAGAGGTCGGCTACGGGCTAATTAACATAGTGGACGCCGAACAAAACGGAGACCTGCTCGAACGTATTACGAACATTCGTAAGCAGTTCGCGCTTGATCTTGGAATTATTGTTCCACCCCTTCGAATTCGCGATAATTTAGAGCTTAAGCCCGGAGACTATCAGATACTTCTAAAAGGAATTGTTGTCGGAAGCGGTGTACTGAGCGTGGGCCATCTCTTGGCAATGGATCCGGGCAACGTGGCGACGCCCGTTTCGGGAGTTCCTACGAAGGAGCCTGCATTTGGACTCGATGCACTTTGGATTACCCCCAAACAAAAAGATGAGGCGACCTACGCTGGTTATACGGTTAGATCGGAAGAGC
>CAYJBA010000404.1:0-2516 GCA_964367865.1 uncultured Bacteriovoracaceae bacterium
AGATAGGAAATCCTACCACCGCCGCGAGTTCGCATTTTTTAGCTACATATAATCTGGGGTCGCTCCACATTTCAGAACGAATTTCTCCGGCCTCGGTCCTTACACTTTTTAGGATTTTAACCGGAAAGCCAATTCCGTCGGTCACACTCATTTTTTTTGAATCACGAATAAAAGGCGCAAGAAGTTTATTTTCCGACGTCCAAAATTCGATAGGTACCAGGCTATTTGTATTGGGCTCAAAAATCCAAAGCGCTCCCAAAGTACAATTTAGATCTTTAACGACCTCTTTGAGAATCAATCGACCTGCTTCTTCTACTGTTTTGGCTAATGCCAAAAGAGATACCACGCGGTACTGAAGCCTATTGATCTTCTGGGATGATTTTTCTCTTTCAATGAACTGGAGTCGCTCCAGTTCCGCATTTTTCTGAATTGTAATATCGCGGATAAACGCAGTAAATTTTGCGGGACCTGGGGTCTTTAATCGAAGAATACTCATCTCTGTCAAAAACTCTGACTGATCAGACCTCAAAGCGGGTAGCTCAATTCTTTTTCCCAGAAAGGGTCCGACACCTGTCTTAAAGTAATTCTGAATCCCCTTCAAATGTGCTGCTCGAAAGTGTAATGGAATAATGAGCGAACAAAGTTCTTTTCCAATGACCTCGCCCTTGCGCCATCCAAAGGTTCTTTCGGCTGCGGGGTTAAATTCCTCGATGTGCCCAGTGTGGTCAATCGTAACGATTGCGTCTAACGCCGAGTCTAATGTAGCTTGTCGATCCGCCAACGACTCTTTAATGGCAATACGCTGTTCTTTTTTTTCTAAAATATTTGCCGCAAATATCAATTTAGTAACTCCAAGAATCCCTAAAAATATTTGAGCTCGCAAGATGATGTCATTGGTACTCCCCACCCAAAGATCCTGGTGGCTGAAAAGGATTGCTGTAAAGATCGTTGTGGTGGTTACGATAAGTGAATTTACGACTCCGAGTGGTCCATATCGAAATGCGATCATCAAGAATATTGGAAATATAAAATACGCCTGCGGTTGAAGTTGGAGTGGAAGGTCAATCCAGTTTGAAAATGTTGTAATTGCCACTAAAGATACCGAAAAAATGAGAAGTGCAAATTCAAGAATCTTTTTCCAGCTCAGGTGTTTAATCTGCTGGGTGCTCCAAACGAATAGGAACGATCCAAAAATTAAATTTCCAAAAAAATCACCGAACCACCAAGTTTGCCAAATTTCATAAATCGCCTGGCGTGGAACACTTCCAGATAAGTAAAGACTTGCAACGCCAACGGTTGGGCTGATCAAAGCACTGATCCCAGCTGCAAATAATACGAATGTAACGACCGAACGAGACTTGTTGAAAGCTGGCTCAAATTCAAATTTTCTTAGAAAAAATACGCCTACCCAGCTTCCTAATGTATTTCCGAGCGCGATCAGAATGGCGATCAGAGGCGCGGCCCCCGTTTGCCAATTGACTAAAAATGCGCCTAGAGCCACCCCCGGCCAAAGCCGGGAGCCCCAAAGAAAAAGAGCCACGAGCGCGATACCCGAAGATGGCCATAAAGGTGCAGCGAAAACATAGACCGGCCGTAGACTTAACCCAAATTTCGCCAGGACAAAATAAATTGCAGCCAATGCTGCAATATTGAACGCAAATTCAAGTCTAGATTTAGATTTGAAATCCATAGATGGTGACACCCATTAATTTAGTTTTTTTGTCAGGCAATGATTGCGATATGAGTCACTTTGCCAAAAATGGCACCCCCAGTGACAATTATTGCAATCCACTTTCAAAAAACCTGCTAAAAGTTGCCTGAAATCCCCTCATTCGGCCTTATAGAGCAGATAGCAAATCTTAGACCACCCACCCAAGTCTGTGGTATGGCAATTTGATGACCCAAACCCATATGCCAATCTTCGAATTTGTTTTAAAAAATTATAAAAACTTCAATTCACGTGCGACTCGAGATGCGACTCTTTCGTACTGGCGCCATATCGAAGGGGGAGGAAAGATGTTTTGGGCGATGGCCGGAGCGATGTCTTCTGCTCAGCTCGGTATTACGCTTGCTCCAGCAATCCGCGCTGGCCTAGTTCACGGCCTATCCGTCACCGGTGCAAATCTAGAAGAATCTCTTTTTCGCTTAGTTGCTCATCACGGCTATAAGGATTTTCCTGAATACCGCTATTTTACAAAAGAAGACGACACCCGGATACTCGACCAAAGAATGCGCCGTGTAACGGATACGAGCATTCCTGAGGACGAAGCTTTTCGAGCAGTAGAAAAACACATCGTGCCGATGTGGACGAACGCCACTCAGAGTGGCACCCGCCGGTTTTGGCATGAGTATTTTTATGAGCTCATTCAGAAAATCGAACCCGGCCTTCATGAAGGTAATCCTCAAGAATGCTGGCTCCTTGCCGCAGCTCAGGCAAAACTTCCCATGGTAGTTCCGGGCCACGAAGACTCGACTTTCGGAAATATTTTCGCCTCCCACGTCAAAACGAACGAATG
>CAYJBA010000405.1:0-2502 GCA_964367865.1 uncultured Bacteriovoracaceae bacterium
ACCTATTTTATTTCTTCAATTGTCTTGGCAAATATTTTGGGTCTGGTGAGTCGACAAACACTTCCCAACAGAAACTACTGCGTCTTGATGGCTTCTGCATTGGGCGGGGGATTAATCGCTTACCTATTGGATGGAGGCTTTACGCTCATGGCGCTCCCTACTGCGATAGGCGTGTCGTTTCCAATGTTTCATAGCGCGTTTCTTACACTACGCTCGCGGGCGACCTCATCGGATCGCGTACTCCTCCGAGTTTTCAGCACACTTTTAATTTTAAATGCCATCCATTTCATGGACTACCCCTTTTTGCGCATGGATACCCGATATTCAGTTTTTGGATTTTCTATTGCGCTGACCATTCTCCTATCATTTTCGATCTTTCTTCCGTCATTTCTAATAAAGGACATTTCGGATCGATACGCCGATCAGTTGACCCAACTCAATACGAAACTAGTGGACTACCAAAAACAACTAGCAGAGCTCATGTCCCTTGCACAGGTAGGAGAAATGTCATTTAGCTTTGTTCACGATATGGCAAGTCCCACGATGCTATTGATGCATTATACGAACGAGATGAAGTTATTACACAAAGAAGGGGTCGGAGATGGAACTAAACTCATCCCTTACTCCAAAGGGATTGAAGAAGCGACTGCGCGACTCGTGGGTCTGCAAAAGCTCTTTCGTGCGCTCATGAAAAAAGAGGATGCTCATGGCCAAGTCGAAATCGATCTCAATGAAGTAATCAATAAAACGATCGATCTTTATCATCCTTTTTTGGAGTTCCATCAGATCAAAGTCACTGTCCAGCTGTCAGAACCCAGTTTTAAAGTAGTTACCCTACAAGGAGTGATTGAACGCATATTGCTCAATTTGATTCAAAATGCGGTTACGGCACTTGGCGATCTAGAGAATAAAAAAATCTATATTTCGCTGATTGAAAATATCGAAACTTTTTCGCTCGTGGTTCGGGATACAGGGCCTGGAATCCCTATCGAGCGGCGAGCAAATCTTTGGGAGCGCTTTGGGCATTCGGAAACTGCGAAAGCCCTATCCAAGGTTGGAGCCTCACCCCGGACGGGAGGTTCTGGATTTGGTCTCTATAAAGTCAAAAATCTTGTGGATCAAATCCAGGGACAAATCAGTGTAGAAACGTCGAATCAAGGAACGAGTTTTACGATTCAAGTTCCAAAAAAACCGAAATTCAGCGCGGTTCCTGCGAAATCAGGTTGACCCTTAGTTCGGTCTGATGACACGCGTATCGCGGGACTCTCGCGGCTCGTAATCACGTCCGCCATAATCTGCGCCGCCATAGGGACGGCAGGTCGGGCAAACATATCGTCTATGAGTAAGCGTTCGGTTGGACACGCCGGGGCCGCTGGTACCCGGAAAACCACTGAGATCAGGTCCTGCGTCCGTCGGATGGTCCGTAGTTGTATCGCCAGAAGCTGAATCTATCTCGCCAGTGGCAGGCCGCTCCACCATTTTGCTTCGCATGAGCGCTTCTCTCAACGCCGCCCTAAAGTCGCTCCAAAGCTGCTGACATGTGCTTCCTTCTCTCACAAGCGAGGATGCCACAATTGTTGCTCGCCAGGCTTCTTCGGTGAGCTTTCCTCTTGGAATTCGACTTCGATCAAGACCTGGAAGTGGAAAATAGGTCCACCCTTTGCTGCTCATGATTTCAAAAACGGTATAATCCAAAAATGAAGATATCGCTCCCCCAATAAAGTGAGGAGCAAGGGTATCTACGTAATCTGCGGCATCTTGTGGCCCTTCGGCCTCAAGTCCCAAAGCCGCTCCCATTAAGCGCTCGGCACCGATCGCGGGAGCGCCCGCTAGCGCACTGGTCGTGGCGACTTTGGCTCCTGCGGCCTTCATTGCACGAGTAAGAATCGGAAATCGACCAATATTTAAAGCCAACGCTTCTTGAAATTTAAGTACGAATGACAAGTCTTGAAGTTTCAACACGCGACTCAAATTACTCAGTTTAGACGTTGTCACGATCGAAATCGCCTTAGTGCCTTTGAATACAAACCCGAGAGGAAATGTGTCTGCGATTGCCGCACCCGCTGTAACTCCAACACCTGTGCCGCAAACAGCGAGAGCCCCGGATAACTGCTTTGCAAAATCGATAAAAAGCGTACCGTTCTCACTGTCGGCGAGCCTCGCTTGATAATCCGCAAAATCCCTACTGTCGTCGTAAGTCGTGGCAAATGCGGAGCGAGTTAGGTACATCCAGGTCAATGCCAAGATGGATATTTTAAATACAATTGAAAGTTGGAAGTGTCTCAAGCATTTCATACAATCAGTTTCCTCAAATCTTATGAGTAAACTAAGTTTGCAAGGTCGATGCCGGGTAAAAATCCATTTAAATGGCCTTAAAGCCGTTCTAAATGGCCGAAAATGCGCGGATTTAGACAGGTGTATAAACTTTGGTCAGGCAGGCACGTTAAGTCGCCCCCTCCTTTTGGTAAAGATGTGCGTCAATCGTAAATTTACGCTTGACGC